>JAKQLM010000066.1 GCA_029567145.1 Pseudomonadota bacterium | reverse complement strand
CGCTCTTCCGATCTTTTCACCGCCAGCAGTGCCGGGCCGACATCCGCCGACGCGAAGTCGTTGGAAGCTGCCAGCCGCTCACTCACCGCCTGGGCATACAGTTGCCAAACCGCCGGATCATCGCAATCCGGAACTGGCGGTAATGCCAATGTTTCGCCGAAAAACGGGCTTTGTGACGCGCCACTCTTCCGTGAAACCGTCAATCCCAGCGCGGTCAACCGCTCGGTAGCGGTAATGGCTGCCTCTGCCCCCTCACGCGTCAGCAACTCCGCCAGCGCCTCGGGTTTGTTGGTGCAGATCGACACCGCAACGCCCTGACCCTTCAGCACCTCCACCGCAGCCATCGCTCCGGGATACAGCCGCGTGTGGACCGCGATCCCCTGTCGGTAGGCGTCCAGCAGCACCGGATAGCCCGCGTCCACGTCCGCCTCGGACCAGGTCATCCCGAGCCGCTCGAACCCCAGCCGCAGCATCGCCCGCCCGCCATGAAACGCGGTCAGACTGTCGCCCGGCCCCAGCACAGGGCGGGGCAGACAGGCGTTCGCCGCCGCCAGAAGGTCCGCCGACGTGTCCGCCAGCGTTCCATCCAGATCGAAAACCACTGTCCGCACGTCTGTCCGCAGTTCTGGTCGCATATCCGGCAATCCTGTAACCTTGCGTGAGCGGCAGGCCGCTTGGCCCCCTTGTCACCCTGTCCACGGGGGGTAAAACGGTCGCAACGATAAAGGAAGAGCAGAATGCAGGTCTCCACCATCATCCTGGCAGCGGGCCAGGGCACGCGGATGAACTCCGACCTGCCAAAGGTGCTGCACCATGTTGCCGGCGCGCCGCTTCTGCACCACGCCCTTGCCACCGCCCACAGCCTGGAGCCGTCGCGCATCGTCGTCGTCACCGGCCCCGGCGGCGAGGCGGTCGCGGCCTCTGCCATCGCCTATTCCGAAGCCGTCGAAACCGTCGTGCAGGACCCCCCGTCAGGCACCGCCCATGCGGTCGCCCAGGCCGCCCCCCTTCTGGCCGAGGTCGGGGGCGAGGCCATCGTCCTTTACGCCGACACCCCGCTGATCCGCGAAGCGACGCTGCGCAAGATGCTGGACGCCCGCCAGCACCACGCAGTTGTTGTCCTGGGGTTTCAGGCAAGGGATCCGGGGCGTTACGGGCGTCTTCTCATGCAGGACTCGAACCTTCTGGCGATCCGCGAATACGATGCGGCCAGCGAAGATGAGCGGGCCGTCACGCTGTGCAACTCCGGCGTCATCTGCGCCGAGGCAGCGACGCTGTTCTCGCTTGTGGCCGAGGTCAAGAACGACAACCCCAAGCGGGAATACTACCTGACCGACATCGTCGAGATCGCCCGCCAGCGCGGCCTTTCCGCCGGGGTCGTCCTGTGTGACGAAGCCGAAACGCTTGGCGTCAACACAAGGGCGCAACTGGCCGAGGCCGAGGCCGCCTTCCAGGCCCGCTCCCGCAAGGACGCGCTGGACAACGGTGTCACCCTGACCGCCCCCGAAACCGTGTTCTTCGCGCTGGACACCTGGATCGGCCGCGATGCGATCATCGGTCCGAACGTCCTGTTCGGCCCCGGCGTCACCGTGGAATCCGGGTCCGAAATCAAGGGCTTCTGCCACCTGGACGGCTGCCACATCAGCCGCGGCGCGACCGTTGGACCCTTTGCCCGCCTGCGCCCCGGCGCGGAGCTGGCCGAAGATGTCCACGTCGGCAACTTCGTCGAGATCAAGAACGCGACCCTTGGCGAAGGCGTGAAGGTCGGCCATCTGACCTATCTTGGCGATGCCGATGTGGGCGACTTCACCAACATCGGCGCGGGCACGGTCACCTGCAACTACGACGGCGTAATGAAGCACCGGACGGTGATCGGCAAACGCGCCTTCATCGGGTCGGACACCATGCTGGTGGCCCCGGTCACCGTCGGCGACGGCGCGCTTACCGCAAGCGGATCGGTGATCACCGAAGACGTCCCCGCCGAAGCCGTCGCCATCGGGCGCGCGCGGCAGGTCACCAAACCGGGCCTCGCGACGCGAATGTTCGATAAGTTAAAGGCCATCAAGGCCGCCAAGGCAAAAGGACAGTCATAATGTGCGGTATTGTCGGGGTCCTTGGGAACCATGAAGCAGCACCCCTGCTGGTCGAGGCGCTGAAGCGGCTGGAATATCGCGGCTATGACAGTGCCGGGATCGCCACGGTGAACGCCGGGCGGCTGGACCGCCGCCGTGCCGTCGGCAAGCTGGTCAATCTGTCGGACCTTCTGGTCCACGACCCCCTCGCGGGAAAGGCCGGGATCGGCCACACCCGCTGGGCCACGCATGGCGCCGCCACAGTGACCAACGCCCACCCGCACCGGGCAGGCAAGGTCGCCGTGGTCCATAACGGCATCATCGAAAACTTTCGCGACCTCCGCGCCGAATTGGCCGCCGACGGCTACGCTCAGGAATCCGACACCGACACCGAAACCATTGCCCTTCTGGCCAAACGCGAGATCGACGGCGGCGCCAGCCCGATGGAAGCCGCCCGCGCCACGCTGAAACGCCTGCACGGGGCCTTCGCGCTGTGTTTCCTGTTCGACGGCGAGGATGACCTGATGATCGCCGCCCGCAAAGGCTCTCCGCTCGCCATCGGCCATGGCACGGGCGAGATGTTCGTGGGCTCGGATGCCATCGCCCTGGCCCCGATGACCGACCGCATCACCTATCTGGAGGAAGGCGACTGGGCCGTCGTCACCCGGGCCGGCGCGCAGATCTTCGACGATCAGGACCGCCTGGCCAACCGCGCCGAAACCCGCGTGCAGATGGACCAGGCCCGGATCGAAAAGGCCGGCTACAAGCATTTCATGGCCAAGGAAATTGCCGAACAGCCGGTGGTCATTGCCGATGCCCTGAAACATTACACCTCGTCCAAGGGCACGCTGGAACTGCCGCAAGCGCTTGATTTCAAAGCCATCGACCGTGTGACGCTGGTTGCCTGCGGCACCGCCTCCTACGCCTGCCATGTTGCGAAATACTGGTTCGAACAGATCGCCGGTCTGCCCGCCGACATCGACATCGCGTCAGAGTTCCGCTACCGCGACCCCGTCCTGTCGCCCGCCAGCATGGCCATTTTCGTCAGCCAGTCGGGCGAGACGGCCGACACCCTTGCTGCCCTGCGCCATGTGAAGGACAAGGTCGCAAAGATCGTGGCGGTGATCAACGTCCCCACCTCGTCCATCGCCCGCGAAAGCGACCTTGCCCTGCCGATCATGGCGGGGATCGAGGTCGGTGTCGCCTCGACCAAGGCCTTCACCTGCCAGTTGACCCTGCTGGCGCTGATGGCGCTGAAAGCGGGCGTCGACCGTGGCCGGATCGATGCCGCGACCCTGCAGGACCGGCTGGAAACCTTGCGCGCCCTGCCCGGCCTGATGAACGTGGCCCTGGCGCTGTCGGACCCGATCGCCAGGGTCGCCAAAGAGCTGGCAAAGGCGCAGGACATCCTGTTCCTTGGGCGCGGGCCGATGTTCCCGCTGGCGCTGGAAGGCGCGCTGAAATTGAAGGAAATCAGCTACATCCACGCCGAAGGTTATGCATCGGGTGAGCTGAAGCACGGCCCCATCGCCCTGATCGACGCGCAGGTTCCGGTGATCGTGCTGGCCCCCAAGGACGCGCTGTTCGACAAGACGGTGTCGAACATGCAAGAGGTGATGGCCCGGCACGGCAAGGTGTTGCTTCTGTCCGACGCAACCGGGATCGAGACCGCCGGTCCCGGCACCTGGAAGACCTTGACGCTGCCAACCGTCGATCCGCACTGGGCCCCGATCCTGTATGCGGTCCCGGCGCAGCTTCTGGCCTATCACACCGCCATCGCCAAGGGGACGGATGTGGACCAGCCGCGCAATCTGGCAAAGTCGGTGACGGTCGAATGATCGCGCAAGCGTAAGGTGGGCAATATTGCCCACCCTACCCGGGTGCAAGGTCCGCTACCGTGCGGCCCACATCAGCCCGCGCCGCATCAGTTCTGCCGCCGGACCCGTCTCGATGACGTTGCGCTGGTGACCCAGCGCGTTGTAGTAGACCCGGCCCTTGCCATAAAGTTTGCTGAACACCACCGGCATCGCCACTGGCCCGTTCGGGCTGTGCGGCCCCTCGACCACCGGGAAATCGCAGACTGCGTGGACCTTCACCACCGGATCGAGGTGCAGGTAATACTGCTCGGTCTGCACCCGGAAATCGCCCA
>JAKQLM010000427.1 GCA_029567145.1 Pseudomonadota bacterium | reverse complement strand
CCAGCCGGTCCTGCGCGCGTTGCAGGCGTTCAAAGCTGTCTTGCAGGTTGCCCTCTTCGACCATCAGGGCGATGGTCCACAGTTCCTCGGCCAGGCGGTCGCGTTCTTCGACGCTGAAGTTCGCCTTCGTCGCCTCCAGCGCGCGGATGGCCACACGCAGGCGCAGGAAGGCGCGGTCGTGGCGGATGAACCCGGCAGGCGCGTGGGTCACGGCCTTCAGGAGTTCGACGGCGCGGGGGCCGTTGATGCGGTTCCACAGGATGTCGCGACGCATTTCGATCAGCGCGGCGGCGAGAGGGTCAAAGAACCGCTTGCCCGGAAGGGTGACGCTGTAGGGTTCGGACTGGCCCTCCTGCCCGGCGGCGTCGATCGCGGCAAAGGTCATCGTGACCGGAAGGTTGGCAAAGACGTGTTTCGACAGGTCATCGACCAGGGTTTCGGTGATCTTGTCCCGCTTGCCGTTCAGGGGCATCGGCAGGTCCAGGATGACCGGGTCCACCGCTTCGGGGTCGGGGATCAGCCCGTGGCGGCGGTCAATGGCGGCAAGGTCCAGGGCGACGGTCACCCGGCCCGCGACGACGCCGTAGTCATCGGTCGCGGTGAATTTCTGCTTGAAGCGGCCATCCGCCTCGCGCCCCATGTCGCCGCTGATGGCGATGGTGGGCAGGCCGTCCGGCAGCGCGGTGACCTGCCATTCGCGGCCACCGGGACCAGAGATTTCCAGGCTGCCCGACCGGGTGACGGTCAGGTCGCTGACCCCTGCCATGCCATCGGGAACGGCGGCCACCGGGGTTTCGCCTTCGACCACGGGCGCGGGCGGCGGCGGGTCGGCGATGGTCTGACTGACGGTCAGCGTGCCTTCGGGGCCGTAAAGCCGGATCTGCAGGCGGGTGCCGGTCGGAACCTCCAACACCGGGTCGGTGATGTCGTTGAGGTAAAGCGACGGCTTGCCGGTATAGGCGGGGGGTTGGGCCCAGGCCTCCCAGCTGGGGCCGCCGGGCATGGCGACGGCAGGTCCGGGGGCAAGGCCCGAAACGGTCGCGACCTTCCAGAACGAGCCGAAGAGCATCGCCATGACAAAGGCGGTCAGCGCGATGTAGCGCAGGCTGAACGGGTCGCGGGACGACAGGCGCAGGTCGGGCTGGACGGGACGCGCGCCTGCGGCGCGGGCGGCCATGCGGTCCTGATGCGCGCGCCAGACGGCAAGCGAGGCGGGGTCATGGGTGCCGATCACCTGCGTGTCGCGCAGGGCGGCAATCGGGCGGCCCGGCATCGCCGAGTCCAGCCGGTCCAGCGCGTCGCCTGCCGTGGGCTTGCGGAACCGGCGATAGCCCAGGACCGCCAGCCCCAGCGCCAAGGCGGCGACCGCGCCACCGGCAATCTGTGCGTAAAGAAGCGGCCCCAGATCCTGCATCCCAAAGGCCAGCACCGCCAGCGTCAGCAGGAGGACCGACCACAGCGGCCAGAACGCCCGCGCCAGACGTTCCGCCCAAAGGCCCGCCAGTGTCAGCCGCATCGGCCAGACCAGCGATTTCAGCGGCGGCTGCTTGGATGGTCCGGTCATCTTACCTGCCTTTGCCCGGACGACATGTCACAGCCCCGGTTATAGCCATTGGGGGATGGTATCGCGGTTGAGGATTTCGTCAAAGCTCGGACGCGCCCGGATGACAGCGAAGTGATCCTCGTGGACTAGCACCTCGGGGATGAGGGGCCGAGTATTGTATTCCGACGCCATCACCGCGCCATAAGCCCCGGCGCTGCGAAAGGCCACAAGGTCGCCTTCGGCCAACAGCGGCAGGTCGCGGCCCTTGGCGAAGGTGTCGCCGGTTTCGCAGACCGGGCCGACCACGTCGAATTCCTGCGTCGGGCTGGCGACGGGGGGTTCGGCGACGGGGACGATGTCGTGATGCGCGCCGTACATCGAGGGACGCACCAGATCGTTCATCGCGGCGTCCAGGATCAGGAAATCCCGCCCTTCGCCGTTCTTCACATAGATGACCTTGGAGACAAGGACGCCCGCGTTGCCGCTGATCAGGCGGCCGGGTTCGATCTCGATCTCGCAGCCCAGATCGCCCACGGTGCGCTTGATCAGCGCGCCATAGTCGGTGGGCAGGGGCGGGGCGGAATTGGAGCGTTCGTAGGGGATGCCAAGCCCGCCGCCCAGATCAAGGCGGGTGATCGTGTGGCCTTCGGACCGCAGGCGGCGGGTCAGGTCGGCAACCTTGAGGTAAGCCTCTTCAAACGGCTCAAGCTCGGTCAGTTGGCTGCCGATGTGGACGTCGATGCCGATAACCTGAAGGCCGGGCAGGCGGGCGGCCTCGGCATAGACCTCGGACGCGCGGGCGATGGGGATGCCGAACTTGTTTTCCTTCTTGCCGGTCGCGATCTTCTCATGCGTCCGGGCATCCACATCCGGGTTCACCCGGACGGTGATCGGGGCGGTCACGCCAAGGCTGGTGGCCACTTCGGACAGCGCCCGCAGTTCGGGTTCGCTTTCGACGTTGAACTGCCGGATGCCGCCGGTCAG
>JAKQLM010000795.1 GCA_029567145.1 Pseudomonadota bacterium | reverse complement strand
CGGGGGGCCGTGGTGGGCGATGCGCTGGCGGCGCTGCTGGCCTATGCCGGGTTCAACGTCACGCGGGAATACTACATCAACGACGGCGGGGGGCAGGTCGATGTCCTGGCCCGCAGCGCGTTTGAACGCTACCGCGAGGCGCATGGCCTGTCGCCGGAAATCGCCGAGGGGCTGTATCCCGGCGACTATCTGATCCCGGTCGGCGAGGCGCTGAAGCAAAAGTATGGCGACAGCCTGCTGAACCAGCCTGAATCGGTCTGGCTGGCCGATGTGCGCGACTTTTCCACCGACATGATGATGGCAATGATCCGCGAGGATCTGGCGGCGCTTGGCATCAAGATGGATGTCTATTCGTCGGAAAAGGCGCTGTATGGCACCGGCCAGATCGAGGCCGCGATCGAGGCCTTGCGCGCCCAGGGGCTGATCTACTCTGGCACGCTGGAACCGCCAAAAGGCAAGGCCCCCGACGATTGGGAGGCGCGGGAGCAGACCCTGTTCCGCTCGACCGCGTTCGGGGATGACCAGGATCGCCCGGTGCAGAAGTCGGACGGCAGCTGGACCTATTTTGCCCCCGATATTGCCTATCATTTCAACAAGGTGCAGCGCGGCTTCGACGAGCTGATCAACATCTTCGGTGCCGACCATTCCGGCTATGTCAAACGCCTGAAGGCGGTCGTCAGCGCCCTGTCGCACAACAAGGTGACGCTGGACATCAAGCTGATCCAGCTGGTCAAGCTGTTGAAGGGCGGCCAGATCGTCAAGATGTCGAAACGGGCGGGGACCTTTGTCACCCTGCGCGACCTGATCGACGAGGTCGGCCCCGATGTCGTCCGCTTTGTCATGCTGACGCGCAAGAACGACGTGGCGCTGGACTTCGATTTCGACAAGGTGACCGAACAGTCCAAGGACAACCCGGTCTTCTACGTCCAGTATGCCAATGCTCGGATCAACTCGATCCTGCGCAAGGCGCGCGAGGCGGGGCTGGATGTCAGCGACGCAACGCTTGCCGCGGCGCATCTGGCGCATCTGGGCCATGAGGCCGAGCTGAACGTGATCCGCAAGCTGGGCGAATGGCCGCGTCTGGTGGAAATCGCCGCGCGCGGAAACGAGCCGCACCGGGTGGCGTTCTACCTTTATGAACTTGCGTCAGACCTGCATGGGCTGTGGAACCGGGGCAATGACGACGACAGCCTTCGGTTCCTGCAGGACGACAAGGGCGTCAGTCAGGCAAAAATCGCCCTGGCGCGGGCCGTAGGCGTTGTCATTTGCGCAGGCCTTGGTATCCTTGGCGTCACTCCGGTCGAGGAAATGCGCTAGGCTCAGGCGCCCCGCCGGGGATGAGGCGTGAATGCAGGGACGGACGAACCGTCCCGCAGGCAGGGGCAGCACATGGCGGACGCAGACTATGACGGTCTCGGGGGCGGCTTTC
>JAKQLM010000793.1 GCA_029567145.1 Pseudomonadota bacterium | reverse complement strand
CACAGCGTCGAGCGGAACGTGGTGAAGTCGTGATGCCCGACCAGTTCCGCGGCTCCGGCCCGCAGCGCGTCCAGGTCCAGCGGACCGGGCACCTGCCAGACCAGACCGCGGTCATGTGTGACCGGGGCGCGGCGGACGACGACGCGGAACGTATAGCGCCGCTGGATGGCCGAGAAACGGGCGTGAAAATCGTCGGCCACCCGGGCGCAGGCGATCACCGCCACCGGCAGGGGCCGCAGATGCGCGTTCAGGGCGGCGGCCAGGCGGAACGGGTCCCAGTCGCGCGCCAGATCGACATGCGCAACCTGGGCCGTGGCATGGACCCCGGCATCGGTGCGCCCGGCGGCGGCGATGGTGTGCTCGCCGGGCTCCAGCTTTGCCAAAGCCGCCTCGACCGCGCCCTGGACCGAGGCCAGGCCCCCTGCCTGCCGTTGCCAGCCCGCGAAGGGGCCGCCGTGATAGTCGATCTGAAGCGCGTAGCGGGGCATGGCCCTTGCCTATACCGGACGGCGGGGCAGCTCAACACCAGCCTCCTGCCGCCAAGGCGACCCCCCTACCATTCCTGCCGTCCCGCCTCTATCTTGATGGCAGAACCAGAAGGGGCAGGCTTTGGCGTTTTCCGGACTGACGGACGGCATCGCGCGCGGGATCGAGGGCGCGGGAGCCAGTCTTGGGGCCTCGCTCTTCGACACCACGCTGCGGCTGGGGGTCACCGGCCTGTCGCGGGCGGGCAAGACGGTGTTCATCACCGCGCTGGTCGCCAACCTGTTGAACCGGGGCCGGATGCCGCAGCTGAAGGCCGAGGCCGAGGGCCGCATCCAATCGGTCTATCTGCAGCCGCAGCCCGACCTCACGCTGCCCCGCTTCGACTATGAAACCCATCTGGCCGCCCTGACCGGCGATGCGCCGCGCTGGCCCGCCTCGACCCGGGCGATCAGCGAGCTGCGGCTGTCGTTCCGGGTGCAGCCGGGTGGATTCCTGTCGTCCTGGCGCGGCCCGCAGACCCTGCATCTGGACATCGTGGACTACCCTGGCGAGTGGCTCTTGGACCTGGGTCTGCTGGACCAAAGCTATGACGCATGGTCCGAAGCGACGCTGATCCGGCTGGAGAAGCGCTCCGAGGCGGCGGATTTCGTCGCCCATGCCCGCGCCGAGGACGGGGCGCTGCGGCTGGACGAGGGCAAGGCCCGCGCCCTGGCCGACAGCTTTACCGCCTATCTGACCGCGGCCCGCGATCTGGGCCGGGTCGATGTGACGCCGGGCCGGTTCCTGTTGCCGGGTGATCTGGCCGGGTCCCCGGTGCTGACCTTTGCCCCGCTGCCAAAGCCGGCCCATACCCCGCGCAACTGCCTGTGGCGCGAGATGGAGCGGCGGTATGAGGCCTATAAATCCAAGGTCGTCCGCCCCTTTTTCCGCGACCACTTTTCCCGGATCGACCGGCAGGTGGTGCTGGTCGACGTGCTGGGGGCGATCCATCAGGGCCCCCGCGCGGTCGAGGACCTGCGGCGCACGATGGCCGAAGTGCTGGGGGCGTTCCGTCCGGGCCGCAATTCCTGGCTGACGGGTCTTTTCGGTGGCCGCAAGGTGGAACGCATCCTGTTCGCCGCGACCAAGGCCGACCATCTGCACCATGAACAGCACCCGGCGCTGACGGGAATCACTTCGGGCCTGCTGGCCGATGCCATGGCGCGGGCGGATTTCTCGGGCGCAAAGACGATGGCGATGTCACTGGCGTCTTTGCGCGCCACGGTTGAAGAAGTGGTGACCCGTGACGGCGAAACGGTCCCGGCGGTGCGAGGCACGCTTTTGTCCACCGGCAGGCCGTCGCTGATGTATCCGGGAGCGCTGCCGACCGATCCCGCGCGCCTTCTGTCCCCGGCGCGGGAGGGGGCTGACGTCTGGCTGGAGGCCGACTATCACCTGATGACCTTCGCTCCCGCCCGGCTGACCCTGAAACCCGGCGAAGGCCCGCCGCATATCCGGCTGGACCGGGCGGTGGAATTCCTGATCGGAGACCAGTTGTGAGCCGCCCGCCGAAGCCCTTCCTGGAGGAGA
>JAKQLM010000790.1 GCA_029567145.1 Pseudomonadota bacterium | reverse complement strand
GAAAGCCTCGTGGGGCGGCGGCGGTCGGGGCATGCGCCCGATCCTGAACGAAGACGAATTGGAGGCCAAAGTCCGCGAAGGCCGGCGCGAGGCGGAAGCCGCCTTCGGCAACGGCGAGGGCTATCTGGAAAAGATGATCCTCCGCGCCCGGCATGTCGAGGTGCAGATCCTGGGCGACAAGCAGGGCAACTGCTGGCACCTGTGGGAGCGTGACTGCACGGTGCAGCGCCGCAACCAGAAGGTCGTCGAACGCGCACCGGCACCGTACCTGACGCAAGAACAGCGCGAAGCGGTCTGCGAAATGGCCAAGCGCATCTGCTCCCACGTCGATTACGAATGCGCGGGCACGGTCGAATTCCTGATGGATATGGACACCAAGGAGTTCTACTTCATCGAAGTGAACCCCCGGGTGC
The DNA here is from genome assembly GCA_029567145.1 of Pseudomonadota bacterium. Taxonomy (GTDB): domain Bacteria; phylum Pseudomonadota; class Alphaproteobacteria; order Rhodobacterales; family Rhodobacteraceae; genus Tabrizicola. Next base: position 13,803 of record JAKQLM010000790.1, on the reverse strand, counting down.
AGGTCGAACATACCGTGACCGAGGAGGTCACCGGCATCGACATCGTCCAGGCGCAGATCCTGATCGAAGAGGGCAAGTCCCTGCCCGAAGCCACCGGCGTTCCGTCCCAGGCCGAGGTCAGGCTGAACGGCCACGCCCTGCAATGCCGCGTCACCACCGAAGACCCGCTGAACAACTTCATCCCCGACTATGGCCGCCTGACCGCCTATCGCAGCGCCACCGGGAACGGCATCCGGCTGGACGGCGGCACCGCTTATGCGGGGTCGGTCATCACCCGCTACTACGATTCGCTCTTGGTCAAGGTCACCGCCCACGCCCAGACGCCAGAGAAAGCCATCTCCCGCATGGACCGCGCCCTGCGGGAATTCCGCATCCGGGGGGTCGCGACGAACATCGAATTCGTCATCAACCTTTTGAAGCACCCGACTTTCCTGAACGACACCTACACGACCAAGTTCATCGACACGACGCCCGAGCTGTTCAACTTCAAGCGTCGCAAGGACCGGGCGACCAAGATCCTGACCTATATCGCCGACATCACGGTGAACGGTCACCCCGAAACCGCTGGCCGCCCGAAACCCCATGCCGAGGCGCGGGCGCCGAAGCCCCCGGCCTTGAAGGCCGAGCCCGCGATGGGCACCCGCAACCTCTTGGAACAAAAGGGCCCGCAGGCCGTCGCCGACTGGATGAAGGCGCAGAAAAAGGTCCTGATCACCGACACCACGATGCGCGACGGGCACCAGTCGCTGCTGGCGACGCGCATGCGCTCCATCGACATGATCCGCGTCGCGCCCACCTATGCCGCCAACCTGCCGCAGCTCTTTTCCGTCGAATGCTGGGGCGGGGCGACCTTCGACGTCGCCTACCGCTTCTTGCAGGAATGCCCCTGGCAGCGCCTCCGCGACCTGCGCGCCGCGATGCCGAACCTGATGACTCAGATGCTTTTGCGCGCGTCGAACGGCGTCGGCTACACCAACTATCCCGACAACGTGGTGCAGGCTTTCGTCAAACAGGCCGCCGATAGCGGAGTGGACGTGTTCCGCGTGTTCGACAGCCTCAACTGGGTCGAAAACATGCGCGTCGCGATGGATGCGGTGAACGAGGCCGGGAAGGTCTGCGAAGGCACGATCTGCTATACCGGCGACCTTCTGGACCCCGCCCGCCCCAAGTACGACCTGAAATACTACGTCGCCATGGCCCGCGACCTGAAAGCTGCCGGGGCGCATGTCCTTGGCCTCAAGGACATGGCGGGCCTCTTGAAACCCGCCGCCGCGCGCGTGCTGATCAAGGCGCTGAAGCAAGAGGTCGGCCTGCCGATCCACTTCCACACCCACGACACCTCCGGCGCGGGCGCGGCCACGATCCTTGCCGCCTGCGATGCGGGCGTGGACGCCGTGGACGCCGCGATGGACGCCTTCAGTGGCGGCACCTCGCAGCCCTGCCTTGGGTCGATCGTCGAGGCGCTGAAGAACACCGAACGCGACACCGGCCTGGATATCAAGGCGATCCGCGAAATCTCGAACTACTGGGAACAGGTCCGCGCCCAGTATGCCGCCTTTGAATCGGGCATCCCCGCCCCGGCGTCCGAGGTCTACCTGCACGAAATGCCCGGCGGCCAGTTCACCAACCTCAAGGCGCAGGCGCGGTCCTTGGGGCTGGAGGAGCGCTGGCACGAGGTGGCCCAGGCCTATGCCGACGCCAACCAGATGTTCGGCGATATCGTCAAGGTCACGCCAAGCTCCAAGGTCGTTGGCGACATGGCGCTGATGATGGTGGCGCAGAACCTGACCCGCGCGCAGGTCGAAGACCCCGCCGTGGACGTGGCCTTCCCCGAAAGCGTGGCCGACATGCTGAAAGGCAACCTTGGCCAACCCCCCGGCGGCTGGCCCAAGGGGATCCTGCAAAAGGTCCTGAAGGGTGACAAGCCCAGCACCGACCGCCCCGGCCTGCACCTTCCCGCCGTCGATCTGGAAGCCGCCCGCGCGAAACTGGCCGAAGACCTGCGCCTTGGGGCCGAGGAGGCCGAGGGCGAGACGGTGGATGACGAAGACCTGAACGGCTACCTCATGTATCCCAAGGTCTTCATGGACTACCGCACCCGGCACCGGATGTACGGCCCGGTCCGCGTGCTTCCGACGCTGACCTTCTTCTACGGCATGAACCCCGGCGACGAGATCAGCGCCGAGATCGACCCCGGCAAGACGCTGGAGATCCGGTTGCAAGCCGTGGGCGAAACCACCGACGAAGGCGAGGTCCGCGTGTTCTTCGAACTCAACGGCCAGCCCCGCGTGATCCGCGTGCCGAACCGCGCCGTCAAGGCCAAGACCGCCGCGCGTCCCAAGGCGGCCGAGGGCAACCCCGCCCATGTCGGCGCACCGATGCCCGGCTCCATCGCCTCCTTGGCGGTGACGCCGGGGCAAAAGGTCCGGGCGGGCGACCTTCTGCTGACGATCGAGGCGATGAAGATGGAAACCGGCCTCCACGCCGACCGCGAGGCGACCGTGAAGGCGATCCATGTCACGCCCGGCGCGCAGATCGACGCCAAGGATCTGCTGGTGGAACTGGAATGAGGCTGAAACACCTGCTGATCCCTGCGCTTCTTGCCACGGCGACCCTTGCCGCGCCCGCCTTTGCGCAGGACCCGATCATCAATTACGAAACCGATGATGCCCAGATGAACGCGGCCATCGCCAAGGCCAGGGCGACCCTGCCGCTGTTTCTTGCCAACGCGCTGGACGCGGACGGCAATGGCGTTGACGTGGCGCTGATCAAGGTCGGCTTTCCGACCACCAACGGCGGCGGGATGGACGTCGAACATGTCTGGGTCAGCCCCTTTGCCCGGCGGGACGACGGCAGCTTCACCGGCCTTCTGGCCAACGAGCCCGCCGCGCTGGGGGACCTCAAGGCGGGCGATCCGGTCGAATTCACCGTCGAGATGATCACCGACTGGCACATGACCGCGCCCTCGGGCCTGTATTGGGGCAGCTATACCAGCCGGGTGATGTACGATCAGGGCGCGTTCGGTGACACCCCGTTCGACCAGATCTTCGAGACCGAGCCAGTGCCCCAGGCCTGGAACTGAGACGCCGCGTAAGGTGGGTGATATCACCCACCCTACCCGATCTAAGGTGTCGGCTGTGGCGGAATGCGGCCCCGCCGTGCCTCGGCCCAGGTGTTCAGGCTGACCGCCGCGACGATCAGCGCCCCGCCAAGCAGCACGAACCCGTCCACCGCCTCGCCAAAGACCAGCGCACCCAGGGCCGCCGCCCAAAGGATCTGCAGGAACGTCACCGGCTGCGTCACCGCCAAAGGTGCCGCCCGGAACGCCCGCGTCATCGCATAGTGCCCCAGCGTCGCCAGGGCCGCGACCCCCGCGAGCCAGCCCAGCTGCGCGCCCGTCACCGGCTCCCAGACCCACCAGGCAATCGGCGCAAGTCCGACCGACACCGTCAGCGACAGCACCGCGACCACAACCGAGGCCGGGGCCAGCCCGCTCAACCTTTTGGCAAAGATGTAGCTGACCGCAAAGCACAAGGTCGCCGCCAGCTGCGCCAGATGCCCGACCGACACCTCACGCAAGCCGGGCCGTAGCACCACCAGCGCCCCCAGCAGCGCCACCAGCACCGACACCACCCGCCCGCGCCCCAGCCCCTCGCCCAGCAAAAGCCCCGCGATCACCAGCACCACCACCGGGTTCAAAAACCCGATTGCCGCCATTTCCGCGACCGGCACCCGCGCCATGGCATAGAACCACAGGATCACCGCCGCGACATGCAAGGCTCCGCGCCAGCCGAACAGCCACCAGACCGGAACAGGGAACCGCGTCCGCCGCGCCTGCCAGATCGCCGGGGCCAACAACACCAGCCCAAAGGCAAAGCGGATGAACGCCGACTGCGCCGCCGGCAGGTCTGTCCCCAGATGCCGGACGATCCCGTTCACGCCGACAAAGGCCAGCGTGGTCAACAGCATCCACAACGCCCCTTCGACGGGACGGCCAAGGTCAGTCGCAACGCGCATGCGCCGCACCTGACCGGAAGGCTCAGCCAAAGGCAAGGGCCGCCGCGATCGCCCACATCGTCGCGCCCACGCCCAGCTCCAGCCAGACCCAGGCCGACGCGCGGGCAAAGACCGGTGCCAGAAGCCGCGCGCCGAACCCCAGCGCGGTGAAAAAGCTCAGGCTGCCCAGCGCCGCCGCCACCCCGAACGCCGCCTGATAGGGCGCGTACTGCGCCGAGATCGACCCCATCAGCACCACCGTATCCAGATAGACATGCGGATTGGCCCAGGTCAGCAGCAGCGCCGTCGCCACCACCCGCCCCAGCGGAGCCGATCCCGCCTCGGATGGCCGCAACGCCTCGCCGCCCTTGGCTGCCGCCCTGAACCGCAGCGCGCCATAGACCAGCAGGAACGCCACCCCGGCCCAGCGCATCGCCTCGCCGATCCAGGGCACCGACCGTGACAAGGCGCCAAACCCCGCCACCCCCGCCGCGATCAGCACCGCATCGGACACCGCGCAGACCGCCACCACCGCCGCGACATGCTCGCGCCGCAAGCCCTGCCGCAGCACGAACGCGTTCTGCGCCCCGATGGCCAGGATCAGGCTGATCGCGACCAGATAGCCCTGAACCACCGCTTGAAGAACGGGCGCTTCAACCATCGGCCAGCGCCTTCAGCACCCGCAGCGCAGCGTCGCGCCGGTCCCATTGCACGAACAGATGGTCGTGATGCACCCCGGCGATCACGTTGCAACTGATCCGCTCTGCCGCCAGCGCCGTCGCAAAGGCCACCGTCAGACCGACCGCGCCCAGGTCACTGTGGATCGTCAGACTGATCCGCGCCCAGGGGTCCGAGCCCAGCCCCGCCGCTTGCATCTCTGCCAGCAAGGCCACCACCGTCAGTCCCTCCGCCTCGGCCACCGTGGCAAAGGCCGCAAACGGCAGCACCCCGCCCGCCCAGACCGCAAACCCGTAGGGCGCCGCGTGCAACACCGGCTCCATCCCCCGCAACATCCGCCCCAGGTCCCGCTCTGCCATCCCTGCCCCTCGCGCTTTCATTCTGGCCCAAATATCCCCGCCGGTGGCTTCCCACTCACCACCCACCCGACGCCTCAAGCCTTGACCTACGGCCCGGACCCGCCACAGTAAACGTAATCTTCCTGACGCAGGATTAGCCCGGCTAATGCTCGACCTCGCCCAACTTGCCGCCCTTGCCGCCGTCCACCGTCGCGGGTCGTTCGACCTTGCCGCGGCCGACCTGCACGTCACCCCGTCTGCCGTCTCCCAGCGGATCAAGGCGCTGGAGGAGGTGACCGGCACCCTTCTGATCCGCCGGGGCCAGCCCTGCACCGCCACCCCGACCGGCCTGCGCCTGATCCGGCACCACGATGAAATCGCGCTTCTGGAAACCACCCTCGGCGCCGACCTGCCCAACCTGACCCAAGGCCCCGCCACCCTGCGGATTGCGGTCAATGCCGACAGCCTGGCGACCTGGGTCATCCCGGCGCTGGCGGCGACCGACGGCTTTCTCTTCGACCTTGTGATCGACGATCAGGATGTCAGCCAGGACTGGCTGCGGCGGGGCGAGGTCGTGGCCGCCATCACCGCCCATCCCGGCCCGTTGCAGGGCTGCGACACCCACCCGCTTGGCGCGCTTCGCTACCGCGCCACGGCCTCGCCCGCCTATGTCACGCGCTGGTTCCCGCAGGGCGTCACGCCGCTGGCCCTGTCCCAAGCCCCCGCCCTCACCTTTTCCGACAAGGACCAGTTGCAGGACCGCTGGGTCACCCGGCAGATCGGCGTGGCAGGCAAAAGGGCCAGCTTTCCCAGCCACCGCCTTGCCTCGTCCCAGGGTTTTGTCGATGCCTGCCTGACCGGCCTTGGCTGGGGTCTGAACCCCGAACCCCTGGTCGCACACCACCTTGCCAGCGGCAGGCTGACAGAGCTTGTCCCCGACACCCCGCTGGACGTGGCCCTGCACTGGCAGTTCACCCGACTTGCCGCCCCCGCGCTTGGCCCCTTGACCGCCGCGATCCGCGCCAAGGCGGCCGCCGTGCTGGTCTAGGGCCTAGCCCAACCGCGCCAGCACCGTCGCCACCACCTCGGCCAGCGGCAAGGCGATGTCCACTGTCACCGCCTCGTCGGGACCGGGGGCTTCCAGCGTGGCAAACTGGCTGTCCAGCAGACTGGGCGGCATGTAATGCCCGGTTCGCGCCGCCATCCGGCCCGCGATCACCTCACGGCTGCCCGCCAGATGCACGAATGTCACCGCGCCCCCCGCCCCCGCCCGGATCCGGTCGCGGTAGACCCGCCGCAGCGCCGAACAGCCGACGATGACCGGGGCGTCCCCTGCCAGGACCCCCGCCACCCGGTCCAGCCAGGGCCAGCGGTCCGCGTCGGTCAACGGCACGCCAAGCCGCATCTTCCGCACCGCCTCAGCCTCGTGCAGATCATCCCCGTCCCGATACGGTATCCCCAACTGCCGCCCCAACGCCTCGCCCACGCTGGACTTGCCGCAGCCCGACACCCCCATGACCACGATCCGCACAGTCACAGCGACACGCTGATGCCGCCATCGACATACAGGACATGCCCGTTGACGAACGACGCCGCGTCCGAGGCCAGGAAGACGCACGCCCCCTGCAATTCCTCGACCCGACCCCAGCGCCCCGCCGGGGTGCGCTTTTCCAGCCAGCCCGAGAACTCGGCATCCGCGACCAACGCCGCATTCAAAGGCGTGTCGAAATAACCCGGAGCAATCGCGTTGCAGCGCAAGCCGTGCCGCGCCCAATCGGTCGCCATGCCCTTGGTCAGGTTGCCGACCGCCCCCTTCGTCGCCGTGTAGGGCGCAATCCCGGGCCGCGCCAACGCGGTCTGGACCGATGCGATGTTGATGATCGCCCCCCGCCCCCGCGCGATCATGTGCCGTGCAACGGCTTGTCCCACATGGAAAACCGATGCGATGTTGGTCTGCAACAACCGCTCGAAGGCCAGGGCGGGAAAGTCCTCCAACGGCGCGCGATGCTGCATCCCGGCGTTGTTCACCAGAATGTCGATCGCCCCGATATCGCGTTCATACCCGTCCACCGCCGCCCGGACGGCGTCATGGTCGGTCGCGTCAAACGCCAGCACCCCGGCCCCCGGCACTTGCGCCGCCGCTTCCGCCAGTCGCCCCGGGTCGCGTCCGTTCAACACCACCGCAGCCCCCGCCGCCGCCAGCCCCTGCGCCAGCGCAAAGCCGATCCCCTGCGACGATCCGGTGATCAGCGCCCGGCGTGCCGTCAGGTCGAACATCTCCAAGGCCATCTCCCGCTCCCCTTGCAAGCCGCCGCGCGACGGGCGATGCTTGTTCGTGTTACCGTTAACACGGGCTGTCAAGACCGCTGTCCACACGGCTGCCCGCCGGGCGAAGGGACCCGCCATGACCGCATTCTTCGAAATCCACGACCCGGCCTTTGCCGGTTATGTGCTGCACAACGCGCCCGTCAAACGGCTGGCGACCGGGTTCGACTGGGCAGAAGGGCCGGTCTGGTTCGGCGATCTTCAGTGCCTGCTTTTTTCCGACATCCCCAACAACCGCATCCTGCGCTGGACCGAGGACGGCCTGACCACCTTTCGCCAGCCGTCGAACTACGCCAACGGCCACACCCGCGACCGCCAGGGCCGCCTGATCAGCTGCCAGCACGGCACCCGCAGCGTCACCCGGACCGAATGGGACGGCACGATCACCCCCCTTGCCGACCACTTCGACGGCAAGCCCCTGAACAGCCCGAACGACGTGATCGTCGCCCCCGACGGCGCGATCTGGTTCACCGACCCGCATTACGGCATCGCCTCGGATTACGAAGGCTTCAAGGCCCCGCAGGACCTGCCCTGCCAGGTCTACCGGCTTGATCCTTCGGGCAGGCTGCAGGCGGTGATCTCGGACATGGCCTGCCCGAACGGCCTGGCCTTCAGCCCGGACGGCACCCGCCTTTACGTCGCCGACACCGGGCGGGTCGGGCACCAGGACCCCCAGCACATCCGCGCCTTCGACATGGCGAACGGCCTGCCCACCAACGGGCGCATCTTCCACACCATCGACCAGGGCTGCGCCGATGGCATCCGCTGCGACAGCGACGGCAACCTGTGGTCCTCGGCAGGCGACGGGGTGCATTGCATCGCGCCCGACGGGCACCTGATGGGCAAGATCCTGGTGCCCGAGGTCGTCTCGAACCTCTGCTTCGGGGGCCGGGCCAAACACCGGCTGTTCATCACCGCGACGACCAGCCTTTACTCCGTGATCCTGAATCGCAAGGGCGTGCAGCAACCATGACCAAACCGCAAACCGGCCTGATCGGCCTTGGCACCATGGGCGCAGCACTGGCGCTGAACATCGCCGAAAAGGGCTTTCCCATCGCGGTCTGGAACCGCACGACCAGCGTCACCCATGCCTTCAAGGCCGATGCCGGGGACCTTGCCGTGCGGATCACCCCCACCGACAGCCTTGCCGACCTTGTCGCCGCCATGGCCCCACCCCGCGCGATCATCCTGATGGTCCCGGCAGGCCCCGCCGTCGATGACATGCTGGCCGCCCTTGCTCCGCTTCTGGACAAAGACGACCTGGTGATCGACGCCGGGAACGCCAACTTCCACGACACCAACCGTCGCTCTGCCGCAAGCCTGCCGTTCCGCTTCATGGGCATCGGCGTGTCCGGCGGCGAAGAAGGCGCCCGCCACGGCCCCGCGATCATGGCAGGCGGCACCGCCGCAGATTGGGCGCGCATGGCCCCGGTCTTCCACGCCATCGCCGCCCGGACCGAAGACGGCACCCCCTGCGCCGACCAAATGGGCGAATCCGGGGCGGGGCATTTCGTCAAGGCGGTCCACAACGGCATCGAATACGCCGACATGCAGATGATCGCCGAGGTCTACGGCGTCATGCGCGACGGCCTGGCCATGCCCGCGCCGCAGATCGCCCCGGTCTTCGCGAAATGGAACCAGGGCACGCTGAAATCCTACCTGGTGGAGATTTCTGCCGCCGTCGCCGCCGCTACCGATCCCATCGGCAAAGGCCCGCTTCTGGACATGATCGTCGATGCCGCGGGCCAAAAGGGCACCGGCCGCTGGACCGCGATCGAGGCGCAGAACCTTGCCGCCCCCATCCCCGTGATAGAGGCCGCCGTAATGGCCCGCAACGTCTCGGCCCGCCGGGACGAACGCGCCAAGGGTCAGGCGCTGTATGGACCCGGCCCGCAAACGGCCAGTTTCACGCTGGAGGACCTGGAACACGCGCTGATCGCCGGAAAGATCCTGTGCTACGCTCAGGGCTTTGCGATGATGACCGCCGCCGCGCGCGAATTCGGCTGGGCCCTGGACATGCCCGCCATCGCCCGCGTCTGGCGCGCAGGCTGCATCATCCGGTCGGCCATGCTGAACGACATGGCGACCGCGCTGGCAACGGACCCCGCCCGCAACCTGATGCTGGCCCCGTTCTTCGCCGACCACCTGCGCCGCAGCCTGCCGTCCCTGCGCCGGGTCGTGTCAAGCGGGGCGCTGAACGGTCACGGCCTGCCCGCCCTGTCCGGAGGCCTTGCCTGGTTCGACCTGATGCGCACCGCGCGCGGCACTGCGAACATGATCCAGGGCCAGCGCGATTTCTTCGGGTTGCACGGGTTCAAGCGGCTGGACGGGCTGGACGCCCCGCACGGCCCCTGGGCGAGAACCTGACCGGCAGCGCCAGGCCCCGATTTCTTCAAAGAAATCGGACCGGAGCCTTTGAAGGCTCCGATGCGGAATTTTTGAAAATTCCGCCCCCACCCACCGGGGGCGCGTCAGATCAAAGCTGTGCCGCCACATCCTCGGGGACGTCGAAGTTGTGCGTCACCGTCTGCACATCGTCGTCCTCTTCCAGAAGGTCCACCAACCGAATCAGTTTCTGCGCGGTGTCCAGATCGACCTCGGTCAGGGTCTGCGGCTTCCAGACCAGCTTCGACTCCGTCGACTCGCCCAGCGCCTTTTCCAGAGCGTCCGACACTTCGGACAGGGCCTCGACCTGGCAATAGACCCAATGGCCGTCCTCGTCGCTTTCCACGTCGTCCGCGCCTGCGTCCAGCGCGGCCATCATCACGTCATCGGCAGACCCGGCGCTGGCGGGATAGGAAATCTCGCCCACCCGGTCAAAGCTGTGCGCGACGCTGCCGGTGGTGCCAAGGTTGCCGCCACATTTGCTGAAATACGACCGCACGTTCGACGCGGTGCGGTTCAGGTTGTCGGTCAGCGCCTCGACGATGATCGCGATGCCGTTGACGCCATAGCCCTCGTACCGGATTTCCGTGTAATCCGCCCCGTCGCCCATCTGGGATTTCTTGATCGCGCGGTCGATCACGTCCTTCGGCATCGACAGCGCCTTTGCCGCCTTCACGGCCAGACGCAGACGCGGGTTCATGTCAACGTCGGGCATCCCCATCTTGGCCGCGACGATGATTTCCTTCGACAGCTTGGAAAACATCTTCGAGCGCAGCTTGTCCTGCTTGCCCTTGCGGTGCTGGATGTTCGCCCACTTGGAATGGCCTGCCATGACCCCATAACTCCGGTCTGAAAGTGATGGCGTCCTCTACACCAGCGCTGCCCGCAACCGCAACCCCAGCCTGGTTGTGGCCCTAGTCGTCCGCCAGATCCGCAGGCGGAGGCGAGACGAACACATGATCCCGCCCGGTGGCATCGGTGATCACCACCTCGGCCATCGGCGGCACCGCGCCTTCGGCCCCCAGCGCGGCGGTCAGCCCGGTGAACAACTGGCGCAGCAGGTTGGGGTTCTGCACCAGGTTGACCGCATAGCCAAAGCCCGGCCCGCACGGCTCCAGCCGCCCGACCGGGGCGGTGGCCCAGTCCGCCCGGCAGACCGTGCCATCGGCAAGCGTCAGCGTCAGCACTTCGGACGACAGCCGGGCCGCTTGCGGGACCGGCGGCTGAGCCGCGCCGACGCAGCCTGACAGGGCCAGCACCAAAACCATCCACCGCATGCGTTCTCTCCTACAATGGCCAGATCAGCGGGATCAGCGCGCAGCTGACCAGCATGACGATGATGTTCAGCGGCAGGCCCACCCTGGTGAAGTCGCTGAACCGATACCCCCCCGGCCCGTAGACCATCATGTTGGTCTGATACCCGACCGGAGTCGCAAAAGCCAAGGTCGCGGAAAACATCACCGCCACGACAAAGGGCCGCGGGTCGTGGCCCAGCTTTTCCGCCAGTTCGATGGCGATCGGCGTGTAGATCACCGCCACGGCATTGTTCGACAGGAACTCGGTCAGGATCAGCCCGATCAGATAGACCGCCAGGATCAGCGCGAACGGCCCCAGCCCTTCCAGCCATGGCGCGACCGCGGTCACGATCATCGCCACCGCGCCGGACTGCTCCAGCCCCTCGCCCACCGCCAGCATCGCAAAGATCATCGCCAGGAGCCGCCCGTCCACGAAGCTGAACGCCTCGTCGCTGTCGACGCATTGCGTGATCAGGATCACCGCCACCGCGATCAGCGCCAGCGGCAGGATCGGGGCCAGGTTCAACGCCGACAGGACCACGATCCCCGCCAGCGCCGCCAGCGCGATCGGCGCCTTCGCCCGCCGGAACGCCATCACCCTTGGGCGGCTGACATCGACCATGTCCATGTCGGCGGCGAGCTTCTGGATATCCTCGACCGCGCCTTCCAGCAAAAGCGTGTCGCCGATCCGCACCACCAAATCATCCAGCTGCCGCCCGATGTTCTGGTTGCGGCGATGCACCGCCAGCACATAGACGCCATAGCGCCGCCTCAGGCGCAAATCGCCCAGCCGCTGACCCTCCATCCGGCAGCCGGGGCCGATCAGCACCTCGACCGTCTCGGTCTTGACCGACGACAGCTTGTCCACCAGATGCACGTCCGTGCGCGCGTGCAGGCCCATCAGTTCCGCCATTTCGGTCCGCAGGACCACCCGGTCGCCCGGCTCCAGCACCACCGACCCCAGGTCCCGCCGCAGACTGGCATCGCCGCGCAAGACGTCGATCACCCGGACTCCGTCGCGCTTGAACACGTCGATGTCCAGAACGGGCTGGCCGATCAGGGTGCTGTCCTCGGGCACCGCGACTTCGGTAAAGAACTTCATCTTCCGCCGGTCGTTCAGCAGAACCCCCATCGAGTGCCGCACCGGCAACAGCCGATTGCCGAACAGCACAAGAAACAACCCGCCCGCGATGGTCACCGCAATGCCCAGGGGGGCGATCTCGAACAGGCTGAAATGCTCCAGCCCCGCATCCACCGCCACCCCGTCGACCAGAATGTTGGTGGACGTGCCGATCAGCGTGATCATCCCGCCCAGCACGGTCATGTAGCTTAGCGGGATCAGCAGCTTGGACGGGGCCGTCCCGATCTTCACCGCCAGCTGGATCACCACCGGGATCATCACCGCGACCAACGGCGTGTTGTTCATGAAGGCCGAGGCGATGCCGATCGACCCGATCAGCACCACGATGGTCGTCTTCGGCCGGTCGCCAGCGTGTCGGGTGACCGCGCCGATCACCGCCTCGACCGCGCCGGTGCGCACCATGCCGCCCATCACCAGGAACATCAGCGCAATCGTCCAGGGGGCAGGGTTCGACAGCACCGCCGTTGCCTCTTTCACCGGCAGGATGCCCAGAACCAGCATCAGCGCCGCACCGCCAATCGCCGTGACCTCGACCGGGGTCCGCTCCCAGACGAACAGCGCGAACATGACGACCATGATCGCCATCGCGACCCAGGGGGCGGCTTCGGCCGGGATCGACAAGCCGAACATCAGACCTCTCCCGCCCGGGCGGCGCGCGGCTGCACCAGCGCCACGCCCGCCAGCATTGCCACCAACGCCAGCCAGACGACCGGCTGGAACCGCTCGCCCAGCAGGACCATCGCCCAAAGCACCCCCGACCCGGTGACGATGTAAGACACTTGCGAGGTGAAGACCGACCCCGCCGCCATCGCCAGCCAGATATAGGCCGCGTAGACCACCGCGCTCAGGGTTGCCAGGATCAGCAGCGCCACTTCGGGCCGCGCCATCGGGAACGGATCGACCCACTGCCCCGTCGCCAAGGCCAGCGGCGTGGTGATCACCAGCGACACGACCGAGGCCCCCAGAATCGCCTGGATCGGATCGATCCCCGGCGTGCCCTTCCAGGCGACAAAGGTCGCCTCCAGCGCATAGCAAAGCGGCCCAACCAGTGCGACCATCACCCACAGCAGCGCGACATCGCCCCCGGTGTCCGGCCCCAGTATCATGACAACGCCCAGAAGGCCCAGCATCAGCCCACAGACGCGAACCCAGGAAAAGCGGTCCTGCCGCATCGCAAGCGCCATCGGAAACGCCAGCAATGGCACCGCCGAGATCAGGATCGACATGATTCCAGCCGGCAACTCTCGCACTGCGGTGTAGAAGGTCACGTTGGGCACCACCGTGCCGATCAGCGATATGACGACATAGAACGGCACGGTCCGCCGCGACAGGACCAGCCCCTTGCCGCGCATCAGGCACAGCGCTGACAACACGGCCACCGCGATCAGCGATTGCCAGACGATCAGCCCCAGCGGCTCATGGCCGGTTGCCGTCGCCATCTTGCCCAGCGCCTGCGTCGATCCCCAGCTTACACCCAGCAGGATCAGCACGATGACGAAGAACCATCGGCGTCCGGCAAAGGTGCTTCCCTCCCCCCGCGTGGGAGAGGGTGGAGGCGCCGAAAGTACGTCGCTCACGGCACCGACTCCTGCAGCTTGCCGCCGACCCGGATCATCCGCACCTTTGTCGCAAGCCCCGTCTTGTC
>JAKQLM010000784.1 GCA_029567145.1 Pseudomonadota bacterium | reverse complement strand
ATGATGGCGGACGGGTTCACCCGGGCGTCGGGCAAGATGTGCATGATGATCGCGCAGAACGGCCCCGGGATCACCAACTTTGTCACGGCGGTCAAGACGGCCTACTGGAACCATACGCCGTTGCTGCTGGTCACCCCGCAGGCCGCGAACAGGACCATCGGGATGGGCGGATTCCAGGAAGTGGAGCAGATGGCGCTGTTTCAGGACATGGTCGCCTATCAGGAGGAGGTGCGCGACCCGTCCCGCGTGGCCGAAGTCCTGAACCGCTGCATCCTGAACGCGCGCCGGATGTCTGCGCCGGTCCAGATCAACATGCCGCGCGATTACTGGACGCAGGTGATCGACATCGAGCTTCCGGCGATGGTGGAGTTCGAGCGGCCCGCTGGGGGCGAGGCGGCGATTGCGGCGGCGGCAGAGCTTCTCTCGAGTGCGAAGTTCCCGGTGATCCTGAACGGCGCGGGCGTGGTTCTGGGCGGGGCGATCCCCGCCAGCATGGCCCTGGCCGAGCGTCTGGATGCCCCGGTCTGCGTCGGCTATCAGCACAACGACGCCTTCCCTGGCGGCCATCCGCTGTTTGCGGGACCGCTGGGCTACAACGGGTCGAAAGCCGCAATGGAGTTGATTTCCGGGGCGGATGTGGTACTGTGTCTCGGTACCCGGCTGAACCCGTTTTCAACGCTTCCGGGCTACGCGCTGGACTATTGGCCCAAGGGGGCCAAGATCATCCAAGTCGACATCAACCCGGATCGGATCGGGCTGACCAAGAAGGTCACAGTTGGCATTGTCGGCGACGCGAAAAAGGTCGCCGAGGCGGTTTTGGCGCGACTTGCCTCTACCGCGGGTGACCATGCGCGCAGCGAACGGAAAGCGCGCATTGCACAGGTGAAATCGGCCTGGGCGCAGGCCTTGTCGTCGATGGACCACGAGGAAGACGATCCCGGCACCAGCTGGAACGACCGTGCGCGCAAAGCCAAGCCCGAGTGGATGAGCCCCCGCATGGCCTGGCGCGCGATCCAGTCCGCGCTGCCGCGTGAGGCGATCATTTCCAGCGATATCGGCAACAACTGCGCCATCGGCAACGCCTATCCGACCTTTGACGAGGGGCGGAAATACCTGGCTCCGGGCCTGTTCGGACCCTGCGGTTATGGCCTGCCGTCGATCATCGGCGCCAAGATCGCCTGCCCGGACGTGCCGGTGGTGGGCTTTTCCGGGGACGGGGCCTTTGGCATCGCCGTGACCGAACTGACGGCGATTGGCCGTCCGGAATGGCCCGCGATCACGCAGGTGGTGTTCCGCAACTATCAGTGGGGCGCGGAAAAGCGGAACTCGACCCTGTGGTATGACGACAACTTTGTCGGGACCGAACTGGACGAGGGCGTGTCCTATGCCGGGATCGCCCGGGCCTGCGGCCTGCAGGGCGTCGTGGCGCGGACGATGGAAGAGCTGACCGCGGCGCTTCGCACGGCGATTGCCGATCAGATGGCGGGCAAGACGACGCTGATCGAAGCGATGATCAACCAGGAACTGGGCGAACCCTTCCGCCGCGATGCGATGAAAAAGCCGGTCGAAGTGGCGGGGATTTCCAAGGCGGACATGCGCCCGCAGGTGGTCTGATGCCCTATGACCTTGGACCGCTGGCCCTGTTGTGGCTGGCGGTCGCCTGTCTGGTGGCCGGGTTTGTGCGGGGCTACTCGGGCTTTGGGTTTTCGGCGCTGCTGATCGCGGCCAGTAGTCTGGTGACCAATCCCCTGAATTTTGTCGCCGTTGTTGTCATTCTGGAAACGATGATGTCGCTGCAGGCCGCCAAAGGGGCCGGGCCGGACGTGGACTGGAAGCGGATCGGCTGGCTTTTGGGCGGGGCGGCGCTGGGCTTGCCCTTGGGTCTGTGGATCCTGACCGGGGTCAGCGAGGACACGGCGCGGGCGGTGGTGTCGGGCTATGTGCTGGTGATGTGCGCGGTGCTTCTGGCCGGGTGGCGGCTGCAGGCCGAAGTGCGGGGGCCGGGCAACGGGCTGGCGGGGCTGGTGTCGGGACTGGCGAACGCGCCCGGCATGGGAGGGCTGCCGTTGGCGGCGTTCTTTGCCGCGCAGCCGATGCCCGCGGCGGTGTTCCGGGCGACGCTGATCGCCTATTTCCCGCTGCTCGACCTGTATTCCGCGCCTCTGTACTGGTACGCGGGCCTTGTCGGATGGGACACGCTGTGGGCCGCGCTTTTGGCCCTGCCGATCACGCTGGTCGCCAACTGGCTGGGCGGCCGGCACTTCTTCGGCACTGACCCGCAGGACTTTCGCCGCTTTGCCATCGTGCTGCTGGCGGGACTTGCGGTCCTGGGTCTGGGCAAGGCGCTGATCTGATGCTGATGATTGTGAACGCCGGTTCATCGTCGCTGAAGCTGGTCTTCTGCCGTGGGGCCGATCCGGTCCATCGGGAGACGGTAGAAGAGATCGGCACCGACGGCCATGCGGCGGCACTGGACAGGGCGCTGATGCGCTCTGGCATCGCGGCCATCGCGCTGCGCGGGGCGGCGCACCGGGTGGTGCATGGTGGCCCCAGGTTGACGGCAACCAGCCGGATCACCCCGGCCGTGCTGGACGAAATCACCGCCGCTGTCCCGCTGGCCCCGCTGCACAATCCGGCGGCTTTGGTGGGAATTCAATCAGTTGCACGGCTTTTGCCCGACCTGCCGCAATACGCGGTCT
Source organism: Pseudomonadota bacterium (assembly GCA_029567145.1). Lineage (GTDB taxonomy): Bacteria > Pseudomonadota > Alphaproteobacteria > Rhodobacterales > Rhodobacteraceae > Tabrizicola. The sequence goes on along the minus strand of JAKQLM010000784.1, from coordinate 2,664 downwards.
TTGACACCGCCTTTCACGCGACAAACCCGACGGTGGCCACGACCTATGCCTTGCCGTTGGAAGATCGTGAACGGGGCATCCGGCGCTATGGCTTTCACGGGATCAGCTATGCCGCGCTGGTGCGAATTCTTGGCGCCCGGGGACCCCTGCCGCAGCGGCTCTTGGCCTGCCATCTGGGCAACGGGGCCTCGCTGGCGGCGATTGTGAACGGGCGTTCGGTTGCGACGACGATGGGCTATTCGCCGCTGGACGGGCTGACGATGGGCACCCGGGCGGGAAGCATCGACGGCAACGCGGTCCTGCGGCTGGTCGAGCTGCACGGGCTGGAGCGCGCGACGCAGGTCCTGAACCGGGTCAGCGGGCTGGTTGCGCTTGGGGGGTCAAGTGACCTGCGCGCCTTGCATGCCTGGAACCGCCCCGAAGCCAGGTTCGCGCTGCAGCATTTCGCCTATTGGGCCGTGCGCCATGCGGGATCGATGGTTGCGGCCATGGGGGGCCTTGACGCGGTGGTCTTTACCGGCGGCATCGGGGAAAACGACCCCTGGATGCGCAAGGAGATCCTGACCGGGCTGGGCTATCTGGGCGTGGTCCCGGACCTTGAGGCGAACCGGCGTCACGCCGGTGACCTGCATGATCCGACGTCCCGTGTCGCAATCTGGATTGTGCCCGCCGATGAGGAGCGCCAGATTGCCCTAGAGGCGCAAGGCCTGATGGCCGGGGAGGGCGTATGAACCAGCCTTGGGTCGAGACGCAGCGTGAGGTCGGGGACGAGGTCCGCCAGACCACCTGCTACATGTGCGCCTGCCGCTGCGGGATCAACGTGCATCTTCGCGATGGTACGGTGACCTATATCGAGGGCAACCGCGACCATCCGATCAACAAGGGCGTCCTTTGCGCCAAGGGGGCCAGCGGGATCATGCAGGTCACCGCGCCGTCGCGGCTGACGGCCCCCTTGCGCCGGGTCGGGCCGCGCGGGTCGGGGGCGTTCGAGGTGATCTCGTGGGACGAGGCCTTGGCCACGGCGGTGGCCTGGATGAAGCCCCTGCGCGAGACGGCACCGGAAAAGCTGGCCTTCTTCACCGGGCGCGACCAGTCGCAGTCGCTGACCGGTTGGTGGGCGCAGAACTTCGGGACGCCGAACTATGCGGCCCACGGGGGCTTTTGTTCGGTCAACATGGCGGCGGGGGGCATCTACACCATCGGCGGGGCCTTCTGGGAGTTCGGGCAACCGGACTGGGACCGCACCAAGCTGTTCGTGATGTTCGGCGTGGCGGAAGACCATGACAGCAACCCGATCAAGATCGGCATCGGCAAGCTGAAGGCGCGGGGCGCGCGGGTGATCTCGGTCAACCCGATCCGCACCGGCTATTCGGCGGTGGCGGATGACTGGATCGGGATCACGCCCGGCACGGATGGGCTTTTGATCCTGTCGCTGGTCCATTGCCTGCTGGAGGCGGGGAAGGTTGACCTGGACTATCTGGCGCAATGGACCAATGCGCCGCTGCTGGTCAATGGGGCCGAGGGCGCGGAGAAGGGGCTGTTCGTCCGCAACGCCGAAAGTCAGCCCTTCGTGATCGACAAGGCCTCGGGGCATCCGGCGCCCTGGGACGGCAAGGGCGTGCAGCCGGATCTGGGGGCGGACTGGCAGGGCAACCGGACGGTCTTTCACCACATGGTCGAGGAATACCTGAAGCCGGATTATGCGCCCGAAGCGGTCGCCGGGCGCTGTGGCGTGTCGGCGCTGCGCATCCGGCAGCTGGCGGCGGAGCTGGCCGAGGTGGCGTTCGAGCAGGCGATCTCGATGGACCGGGCCTGGACGGATTTCCGGGGCAATGCGCACAAGGACATGCCGGGCCGTCCGGTCAGCTTCCACGCGATGCGGGGGATTTCGGCGCATTCCAACGGCTTCCAGACCGCGCGGGCGCTGCATCTGTTGCAGATCATCCTTGGGTCGCTGGAAACCCCTGGCGGCTATCGGCTGAAGCCGCCCTACCCGAAACCGGTGGAGGCGCATCCGACGCCGCATTTCGTGACCACGCCCGGCAAGCCGCTGACCGGCCCGCATCTGGGCTATGTCCGGGGGCCGGATGATCTGTGCCTGTTGCCCGACGGCAGCCCGGCGCGGATCGACAAGGCGTTTTCCTGGGAAAACCCGTTTTCGGCCCACGGGCTGATGCACATGCTGATTCCGAACGCCCATGCGGGCGACCCCTACCGGATCGACACGCTGTTTCTTTACATGGCCAACATGGCGTGGAATTCCTCCATGAACTCGGCCCGCGTGATGGAGATGCTGACCGAAAAGGACGGCGAGGATTACGTCATCCCGCGGATCATCTATTCCGATGCCTATGCGTCCGAGATGGTGGCCTATGCCGACCTGATCCTGCCAGACACGACCTATCTGGAGCGGCACGACTGCATTTCGCTGCTGGACCGGCCGATTTCGGAACCCGACGCGGCGGGCGATGCGATCCGCTGGCCGGTGGTCACGCCGGACCGCGAGGTGCGGTGTTTCCAGTCGGTGCTCTTGGACCTTGGCGCACGGCTGGGCCTGCCGGGGATGGTGGCCGAAGACGGCAGCCCGAAGTTCGCGGACTATGCCGATTACATCGTCAACCACCAGCGCCGCCCCGGGGTGGGGCCATTGATGGGCTTCCGGGG
>JAKQLM010000782.1 GCA_029567145.1 Pseudomonadota bacterium | reverse complement strand
GATGAAGCCGCCTTGCGCGCGGCAATCGGGTCGGACTATGACCGATACGCCGCATCGGTCCCGCGCTGGATCGGCATCAACCGCAAGGCTGAACCATGACCCGAACAAAGCTGATTTTCCTTATCGCCGCCACATTACTGGTGGACCAGTTGACCAAGGTCGCGGCGCTGTCGCTGCTTTCCCGGGGGATGGCGGTTCCGGTCTTTCCGGGCTTCAATCTTGCCCTCGGGTTCAACGAAGGCGCCAGCTTTGGCATGATGGGCGGCGTCATGGCAGGCAAGCCCCTGCTGATGGCGGCGCTGACCGGCGCACTGACGCTGATGTTTGCCGTCATGGCGTTCCGGGCACGCCACCCGTTCGAGAAGGCAGGCCTGGCGCTGATCGTTGGCGGGGCCCTTGGCAACATCATCGACCGGCTGCGGCAGGGGGCCGTCACCGACTTCCTCGATCTCTACTGGCAGGATTGGCACTGGCCCACCTTCAACGGTGCCGATATCGCCATCACGCTTGGGGCGCTGTTCATTCTTGTGGCCTCGCTTCCGTCACGCCGCAGCAAGGAGCCTGCTCTTGACCAGAACTGATGAACAGGCGCTGTCTCGCGACGATCTGGTGCTTACGCTCGCTTTCCTGATCGCCTTGGGGGCCACGTTTGGCGCGTTGTTCATCGGCGAGGTGCTGGGACAGATGCCCTGCACCCTGTGCTGGTATCAGCGCATCGCGATGTTCCCGCTGGTGCCGATCCTTGGCCTGTCGCTGTGGCGCGGGGATGGCAGCGCATGGCTTTATGCCCTGCCGCTGGTGCTGGCGGGTCTGGCGCTGGCCGCCTGGCACTCCGGGCTTTACGCTGGCATTCTTCCTGCGCCCATCGTGCCTTGCACCCAGAACGGCCCGTCCTGCACCGGCGAGGCGCAGATGATCCTGGGCGTACCCATCCCTTACCTTTCGCTGGCCGCCTTTGCCGCGATCCTTGCCTGTCTCATCCTGCCGAAAGGAAACCGCACATGAACCGCCGCACTGTGTTGATCGGGGCTTCCGCCCTTGGACTTGCCGCCTTCGGCGGTGGTGCCGTATTCCTGACCCGCCGCCGCGAGGCCGAGGCGCAAGCCGACGCTGCGACCGCCCCCGCAGTGGACGACTCGCTTCTGGTGCGCGCCCATTCGCCCATCCTTGGCCCGGTCGATGCCCCCGTCACGCTGGTCGAGTTCTTCGATCCCTCTTGCGAGGCCTGCCGGGCGTTCCATCCGATCATCGCAGAAATACGCCGCCAATTTCCGACCCAGATCAGGGTGGTCCTGCGCTACACTCTGTTCCACAAAGGGTCGGATGAAGCCGCGCGCATCCTCGAGGTGGCGCGGATGCAAGGCAAGTTCG
>JAKQLM010000768.1 GCA_029567145.1 Pseudomonadota bacterium | reverse complement strand
GAAAGCCTGGCCTGGGGGCCGGTCGAAGGCCTGGGGTCCGACCTTGCCAGCGGGATCGCAAAGGCAAAGCAGGCGGGCGGGCCGGACCTGATCGTCTGGGGCAGTTCCACCCTGACGCCGATGCTGATCGCCGAGGGGCTGGCGGACGAGGTGGTGCTGCTGGTCTTTCCGGTGCTGATCGGGCGCGGCAAGCGGCTTTTTTCGGACGGGGTGGCCGCCAGCGAACTGAGATTGATCGAGAGCAAGGCGACGTCTTCGGGCGTCGTCGTATCCAGATACCAACCCGCCGGTGCCATGCGCACCGGCAGCTTCTGAACGGGAGGGCTTTATGAACGACGTTCCAGCCGACCAGCGCTACCGCCCCGAGGATCGGGTCATGCAGGGCGTGATCCCCTACTTTGCCATGCCGGGAAAGGCGGGCGAGGCGGCGGACTTCTACATCAAGGCGTTCGCTGCGACGGACATCGGGCGAATGCCCTATCCCGACAAGCCGGGGTTCATGCATGTCCAGGTCAAGATCAACGGCGGCGCGCTGATGCTGACCGACGAGGGCGGCATGTCCAGCGTCGACGCGACGGGCAATCCGATGCCACAGGGCCACCTGCAACTGGTGGTGCCGGACGGGCAGGCCTGGTGGGACCGGGCGATGGCGGCGGGCTGCCGCGTGGTGGCCCCATTCGAGCGGCAGTTCTGGGGCGATACCTGGGGGCTGCTGGTCGATCCGTTCGGACTGAAATGGGCGGTGTTGACACCTGATCCCGCTCTTTGGGACAAGGGCACATGAGTGTTCCGGTGACCGAGTGACCACAGACCCCCGTATCGCCCCCCGTATTGCCCCCAGTCTTGCGTCCCGCCCTGCGACGGATCGCGTGCCGCGGGGCGAAGCGCGCGCGCGGCTCTTGGAGGCCGCGCGGTCGCTGGTCCGCCACCGGGGCTTTGCCGCGACCAGCGTGGACGAGCTGTGCGCGGCGGCGGGCGTGACCAAGGGCGCGTTCTTTCACCATTTCCCCAGCAAGGAAGCGCTGGGCGTGGCGCTGATTGACGACTGGACCGCGACCACGGGTGTCCTGTT
>JAKQLM010000736.1 GCA_029567145.1 Pseudomonadota bacterium | reverse complement strand
ACCCGGCCGGGATGTCGGCCTTGTCCGGCTACCAGGTATCGGTGGGGGTAACCGGGGTGGGGCCCAGTTATGAGTTCCGCAACGATGGTTCGTCCGGGACAACGATGGGTAGCGGCAACGGGGGTAATGCGGGCGGCTGGCATGCGGTGCCGAATCTCTATCTCTCCGGCCGTCTGACCGACAGGCTGTCGCTGGGCATGGGCATTTCGGCGCCGTTCGGTCTGGCGACCGAATACGACCGGGGCTGGGTCGGGCAGGCCCAGTCGATCAAATCCGAAGTGCGGACGATCAACTACAACCCTTCGCTGGCCTATCGCGTCAGCGACAAGGTGTCGCTGGGCTTTGGCGTCAATTACCAGAAAATCGATGCCGAACTGACCAATGCCGGCGGCGTGCTGAAGGGTGATGACTCGACCTGGGGCTGGAACGCCGGTGCGCTGTTCACCCTGTCGCCAGCCATGCGGGTCGGTCTTTCCTATCGTTCCTCGATGAAGTACACCCTTGAGGGAACGCTGAATGGCGCAACGCCGGTCAGGGCGGATGTCGAGTTGCCGGATACGGCGATCCTGTCGGTGTGGCAGCAGGTGTCAGACCGCTGGGAAGCGATGGGCGATCTGTCCTACACGCGCTGGAACTCGCTGAAATCCTTGGCTGTCGTCAGCCGGGCCAGCGGAAACGTCATTCCTGGGGCCGGTGAAACCTTCAATTACGACAACTCCTGGCGCATTGCCTGGGGTGCGGCCTACAGGATGAACGAGCAGGCCAAGCTCAAGTTCGGTATCGCCTATGACCGGACCCCCGTGCGCGATGCCGATCGTTCGGCCCGCGTGCCGGATAACAGCCGCTTGTGGCTGTCGCTGGGCGGGCAGTGGAATGCCGGGAATTACGGCAAGGTCGATGTCGGCTACAGCTATCTCTACGTGCGTGACCCCGACATCAACATGACCAAGAACAACACGACCCTGCGCGGCAGCTACGACGCCAGCGCCCATATCGTCGGCGTTCAGTATTCGGTCGGCTTCTGAGCCAGCGGCCAAGACAGAGCGGGTGACGACACTGGAACTGGGCGGGATGACCCTGGGGCTGCGTGAAGCGCTGATCGGCCTGATCGGCCTGGTTGCCCTCTACATCCTGTTCGTGCTCTTGCGCATGCTGCATTTGCGCAAGCCGGCGGCAGCCGTGCCCGAATCCGCCACGGACGAGGCGCCCCCGGCCCGCGCCGAGGCGGCGGATGAGCCACCGTCAGCGCCCGCTGGCGAAGCGGAGTCCGCAGCGCTACGCGACTGGGAGGCCGTTCCGGTTGGCCTGGC
>JAKQLM010000695.1 GCA_029567145.1 Pseudomonadota bacterium | reverse complement strand
CCGTCCTTGATGATCTCGGCATCCAGCGTGTCGGGCACATGGTTGCGCGGTTTGCTGCGGTCGTAGGTGATCTTTTGCGAGCCATCGACCGTGATCAGCAGCGGGTTGAGGTCAAGGTCATCCAGATGCGCCGCACCGCGGGAAACCTGCGTCAGCAGATCGGCCCGCCCGATGATCTCATCCATCGACCGCGCGCCGATGCTGGCCAGAAGCTCCCGCACTTCCTGCGCGTAGAAGGTGATCAGGTTCACCACCTTGTCCGCCGTGCCGGTGAACTTGGCCCGCAGGGCCGGGTCCTGGGTGCAGACGCCCACCGGGCAGGTGTTGCTCTGGCACTGGCGCACCATGATGCAGCCCATCGCGATCAGCGCGGCGGTGCCGATGCCGTACTCCTCGGCCCCCATCATCGCCGCCATGATGATGTCGCGCCCGGTGCGCAACCCGCCATCGGTGCGCAGCGTCACCCGCTCGCGCAGGTTGTTCATCGCCAGAACCTGATGCGCCTCGGTCAGACCCATCTCCCACGGCAGACCGGCGTACTTGATCGACGTCGCAGGCGACGCCCCCGTCCCGCCGTTGTGGCCCGAGATCAGGATCACGTCAGCCTTCGCCTTCGCCACCCCCGCCGCGATGGTCCCGACACCGCTGGACGACACCAGCTTCACCGTCACCTTGGCCCGCGGGTTGATCTGCTTCAGGTCGTAGATCAGCTGCGCCAGGTCCTCGATGGAATAGATGTCGTGGTGCGGCGGGGGCGAGATCAGCGTCACCCCAGGCGTCGAATGCCGCAGCCGAGCAATCAGCGCGGTGACCTTCATCCCCGGCAGCTGGCCGCCCTCACCGGGCTTGGCCCCTTGCGCGACCTTGATCTCCAACTCCTCGCAGGCGTTCAGATACTCCGCCGTCACGCCAAAGCGCCCGGATGCCACCTGCTTGATCTTGGCGGACGGGTTGTCGCCGTTCGGCTCTGGCACGAAATGCGCCGGGTCCTCGCCGCCCTCGCCCGAGTCCGACTTCGCCCCGATCCGGTTCATCGCCACGTTCAGCGTTTTGTGCGCCTCGGGGCTGAGAGCGCCGAAAGACATCCCCGGCGTCATGAACCGCTTGCGGATCGAGGTGATCGACTCCACCT
>JAKQLM010000163.1 GCA_029567145.1 Pseudomonadota bacterium | reverse complement strand
TCGACATGGGCTTCATCCCGGATATCGAGCGGATCTTCCAGCTGACCCCCTTCACCCGCCAGACGATGTTCTATTCGGCCACCATGGCCCCGGAAATCGAGCGGATCACCAACACCTTCCTGACCAACCCCGCCAAGATCGAGGTTGCGCGGCAGGCCACCGCCTCGCTGACGATCACCCAGTCCCTGATCGAGGTGAAGCCCGTCCGCAAGGATCGCAGCTTTGGCGACAAGCGCGCCGTCCTGCGCGAGCTGATCCGGGGTGAGGGTGAGGCCTGCACCAACGCAATCATCTTCTGCAACCGCAAGATGGATGTGGACGTCGTCGCCAAGTCGCTGAAATCGCACGGTTTCAACGCGGCCCCGATCCACGGCGACCTGGACCAGTCGGTCCGCACCAAGACGCTGGACGCCTTCCGCGACGGGACGCTGCACCTGCTGGTCGCCTCGGACGTCGCCGCCCGCGGTCTGGACATTCCGGCCGTCAGCCATGTGTTCAACTTTGACGTGCCGTCGCACCCGGAGGACTATGTCCACCGCATCGGCCGGACCGGTCGCGCCGGGCGTCTGGGCAAGGCGCTGACGATTTCCGTGCCCTCGGACGAGAAATACCTGAAGGCGATCGAAAGCCTGATCAAGACCGAGATTCCGCGCGGCACCCTGCCCGAAGGGTTTGTTCCCGACACGAGCGAAGGCCGCCCCGAGCGTCCACGTGAAGAGCGTGGCCCGAAAGGGCGCGAACGGACGCGGGGGCGCGACCGCGACCGCGCGCCAAAGCCGCATGACGAAGTGGCCGCGATGGAGCCGCTGGTCGTTGTGGCCAAGCCCGAGACCGAAGCTGCCCCTGTCGACGTCCGGACCGAAGAACGTCGGGATGACCGGCGCGAGCCGCGCCCAGACCGTCGCCGCGAAGAGCGGGGCGACAGGACCGAGGCCCGCCCGGAACAGCGGACCGAACGCCGCGATGACCGGCCCGAGTCGCGCCCCGACTCTCGCCCCGACCGGCGCGACGACCGCCGCGAACCGCGTGAGGATCGCCGTGACGACCGCCGCGACTATCGCCGCGACCGTGACCTTGGGCCGTCAGTGATCGGCATGGGCGACCATGTGCCCGATTTCATCCTGCGCAGCTTTGCGCTGAAGTCCGCCCCGACCGAAGACGTCGAGGAAGCCGCGACCGGCACCGAAGGCTAAGCCCGAACCGAGAAAGGCCCCGCGATGCGGGGCCCTTGTGCTTTCTGACCCGCTGGTTACTCGGCCACCAGACGGCTGATCACGACGGTGACTTCGGGCTTCTTGCCGATCTCCTCCATCGCGACCTGGCGGATGACCTTGCGGATTTCCTCTTCCAGCTTGTCGTCGTTCGCCAGAATCTTGCGGCCCAGACGGCCGATCACCTCGGCCAGATCGGACTCCATCGTTTCGGCAAGGGGACGTTCCCCGCGGCCAAGGGGCGGCAGGCCCATGATCTCGACCCAGGGGTCGCCCATCGGCTGATCCGCCTCGTCCACGATCAGCGTGACGGTGGCATGACCGTTCAGCGCCATCCGTATCCGGTCGCGCACGACGCCGTCCATCGACCCGATCAGCGCGGTGCCGTCCAGGTAAAGCCGCCCGGTTTCGACATACTCCGCCACCTCGGGCACGTCGCCGGTCAGGTCCAGCATGGTGCCGTTCGGCGCGACGGCAGCGGCAATGCCGCTTTCGGTGGCGATCCGGGCATGTTCCGCCAAATGCCGGTGTTCGCCGTGCATCGGGATCAGCATGTCGGGCAGGATCAGGCGGTGAACATGCTCCAGATCCGGGCGGTTGGCGTGGCCCGAGACATGGTACTTGCCGCCCATGTCGTCGATGACCTGCACGCCCATTTCCGAAAACGCATTCCAGACCCGCAGCACATCGCGTTCGTTGCCGGGGATGGTCTTGGACGAAAACAGGAACGTATCGCCCTCTTTCATCTCGATCCCCAGGTACTTGCCCCGGGACAGTTGCGCACTGGCCGCGCGGCGCTCGCCCTGGCTTCCGGTGACCAGCAACATCAGGTTGCGCCGCGGGACTTCCAGCGCCTCGTCCGGGCTGACGGTCTTGGGGAACCCCGACAGGACCGCCGCCTCTTCCGACGCCGACAGCATCCGCTTCATCGACCGGCCCAGAACACAGATCGTCCGGTCGGCGGCACGGGCCGCCAGCGCCAGCGTCTTCAGGCGCGCGACATTCGACCCGAAGGTGGTTGCCACGACCATGCCGGACTGGCTTCGGATCAGTTCTGTCAGGGGTTCGGCCAGCGTCGCCTCGGACCGGCCTTCGTGGGTGGAGAACACGTTGGTGCTGTCGCAGGTCATCGCCTTGACCGGGCGTTCGGCCACGATCTCGGCGATGCGGGCGTCGTCCCAGCCTTCGCCAACCACCGGAGTATGGTCGATCTTGAAGTCGGCCGAATGGAAGATGCGGCCCGCAGGGGTGTCGATCACCAAAGCCGAGGATTCGGGAATCGAGTGCGACACCGGCACGAACTGCACCTTGAACGGCCCGACCTCGACCGTCGCAGGGCGCGGCTCGACCACGACGATCTGATCCAGCGGCAGCCCGGCCTCATCAAACTTCAGCCGGCCGATGGTGGCGGTGAAGCGCCGGCAATAGACCTTCTTCTGCAGCCTCGGCCACAAGGGGGCCAGCGCACCGATGTGGTCTTCGTGGGCGTGAGTGATGAAGATCGCCTCCAGCCGGTCCAGCTTGTCCGCCAGCCAGGACACGTCCGGCAGGATCAGGTCGACGCCCGGCGAGGTGTCCATGTCAGGAAAAGCCACGCCCAGATCGACCAGGATCAGCCGTTCGCGACCCTTGGGACCATAGCCGTAGACATAGGCATTCATGCCGATTTCGCCGGCACCGCCGAGGGGAAGGTAGATGAGGCGGTTCGCGCTCATGGGGTATCCTTGTTCAGGTCGTTGATCAGGACGAGGCCGTGCATGGTCAGATCGTCCTCGATGGAATGAAATAGCTCGGTTCCTTGCGCGAAAAGGCTGGCAAGGCCGCCGGTCGCGATGACTTTCATCGGCCGGTCGCGTTCGCGGCGGACTTCGCGCACGATGCCTTCGACAAGGCCGATATAGCCCCAATACACGCCAGACTGAATGCAGGCCACCGTATTCGTGCCGATGGCGCGGGCGGGCCGGGCCACATCGACGTGAGGCAGCGCTGCCGCAGCCATGTGCAGCGCCTCCAGCGACAGGTTGACGCCGGGGGCGATCACCCCGCCGATATACGCGCCGTCCTGGTCCACCACGTCAAAGGTCGTGGCCGTGCCGAAATCGACGACGATCAGGTCGCCACCGTGCCGGTGATGGCCCGCAACCGTGTTGACCAGCCGGTCGGGACCCACCGTTGTGCCCTGGTCGACGCGCGGAGCGACCGGCAATCGGCATTCCGGCTTGCCCACGACCAGCGGGCGGCAGCCGAAGTAGCGGTCGCACAACACCCGCAGGTTGAAGACCACGCGCGGAACGGTCGACGAGATGATCGCCTCGGTGATGGTCGCGTCGGTTTTCGTCAGCGCCAGCAGGCTGGACAGCCAGACGAAATACTCATCCGCCGTGCGCTTGTGGTCGGTGGCAATCCGCCAGGTGGCCAGGAACCTGACGCCGTCCCAGATGGAAAAGACCGTGTTGGTGTTGCCGCAGTCGATGGCGAGTAGCATTTCGCGCCCCCAGGGTCAGAAGAACACTTCGGCCGCCGGGATGGCAACCGGGCCGGTGGTCATGCGCAGGATCAGGTTGCCCTCGGCGTCGATGGTTTCGAACACGCCGTCGCGCGTTTCAAGCCCGGTGCGGGCGCGGATCGGCTCTCCCAGACGGGCGGCCCGAGCAAGCCAGGCGGTGCGCAGGGGGGCGAAACCTTGCGCACGGAAGGTCGTCTCCCAGCCGTCATAGGCGGGGGCAAGCGCGTCAAGCACCTGCCCCGGGGCAAGACGCAGGCCGGTTTCCTGCCACAGCGACACCGGGGGCACGGCGCCGGGTTCAACCTGCGAGGGGTCCGGTGCGGCGATCAGGTTGATGCCGATTCCGATGCAAAGAACCGGGCTGGGTCCGCCAAGCCCCTGGCTTTCCAGCAGGATGCCCGCAATCTTGCCGCCGTTGCACAAGACGTCGTTCGGCCATTTCAACGCAAAGCTTTGCGGCAGGCCGGTCAGCTGCACCAGGGCATCGCGCAAGGCCAGCGCGGCGGCAAAGGACCGCAGCGCGACCTGCTCGGCGGGTTCCGTGGGTTTCAGGACCAGGGTGCCGTGGAAGTTGCCCAAGGGGCTGGACCAGGGCCGGGCCCGGCGGCCGCGACCGGCGGTTTGCACCCCCGCGGTGATCCAGGTCGGGACCGTCAGACTGGCCGCACGCCGAAACCCCTCGGCGTTGGTGCTGTCGATGTCGGGCAGGGCAATGTGCCCCGCCCGGCTGTCGGTGTCAGCGGACAAGCGCTTCGGCGGCAAATGCCGCGATGGGCTCCAGCCCGAAAAGGTTGATCAGGCCCGCGAACATGATCACCGCGACCGCAACCAGCATCGCCCATTGCACCGGGGCCATCCGGCTGTCGACGGGGTCCTGCTCGGCCCCGAAGTACATGAAGTAGACCAGGCGCAGATAGTAGAACGCGCCGATCACCGAGGCCACGGCCCCCGCGACCGCCAGCCAGACCCAGCCCGCATCCACGGCCGCCTTCAGCACATAGAACTTGCCGAAGAAGCCCAGCATCGGCGGCACGCCCGCAAGGCTGAACAGAAGGACCAGCATGGCCAGCGCCTTCAGGGGTTCCTTCTTGGCGAACTGGTTCAGCCCGGCGATGTCCGACACGGGACGGCCATCCCGCTCCATCGACAGGATGAAGGCGAAGGTGCCGACGTTCATCGTTACATAGATCACCATGTAGATCAGCGTCGCCTGCACACCGTAGGCGGTGCCGACACACAGACCGATCAGCGCATAACCCATGTGGGCGATCGACGAATAGGCCATCAGCCGCTTGATGTCGCGCTGCCCGATGGCCGCAACCGCGCCCAGGAACATCGACGCAACCGCAAGGCCCGCCAACACCTGGCCCCACTGGCCGGGAACGCCTCCGAACGCGTCCTGCACCAGCCTGGCGATCAGCCCCATAGCCGCGACTTTCGGCGCGGTGGCAAAGAACGCGGTGACCGGCGTGGGCGAGCCTTCGTA
>JAKQLM010000670.1 GCA_029567145.1 Pseudomonadota bacterium | reverse complement strand
CTTCCGATCTTGACAAAGCCGGTGAACGTGTTGTCGGCCGATGCCAGCAGCCGCGCGCGCAACTGGTGAGGTGTCAGCGTGGGGAAGGCCTCGGCCAACAGGGCCAGCGCCCCGGCCACTTGCGGTGCCGCGTAGGACGAGCCATAGCCGCTGTCGTAGGCCGTGTTCGACGCACTTGACGCCCCGGTCCAGTAGCCGTCTGCCATCAGGCACCATGCCGCCGCCTGCAAGCAGGGTGCCGAGACACGCCCGGCAACGCCCGACACCCCGTTGTCGTCGAAGATCGGCACCGAGTTGCCGACGGCGAGCCAGCCATACAGCAGGTCGGATTCAAACTGGGGCAGGGCCTCCATCAGGCCGGCAAGCGTGGCGTTTTCGTCGTTGGAAATGGCAAAGATCACCACCCCGTCGTCGGCGTAATTCTTCAGCGCTGTCAGCCAGGTCTGCCCGACGATATTGCCAAAGATGTCGTTGTAGCCCGTCGAGTTGGCGTAAACGTTGGTGAAGCCCCAGGAATTGTTCTGCGCCACCGCGCCCCGGGCGGCCGCGGCGTTGGCTGCGGCCGTCAGGTCGTTGAAGTCCCACGAACTGAAGATCAGGTTCGCCCTGGGGGCGACGCCCACCATGGTGGACGACGACCCGGCCGCAATTGACGCGACCATGGTGCCGTGATCATCCACGCCCGGACCGCCGGTCGAGGTGTTCACCTTGCCAGAGAACACTTCGTGCGTGGTGCGGAAGCCGGCATCGACAATGGCGATGACCTTCCCCGCGCCGGTCAGGCCGACCGCATGGGCATAGTCCACCCGCGAAGAGAACAACGGGTTTGAAAACGCGTTGCCAAGAGTGGCGATGTTCCCGCTTTGCAGGCGGTAGCGGGTCAGGTTCGTCCGGATATTGAACGCAGCGGTGCGCCATTCGTCGGTGATCGTCGCCATGTAATAGCTGCCCAGGCTGCCCGAGCCACCGGGACTGGGATCGATCAGGTAGGAGGTGTCGACCGGATCGCTGCCGTCGCCCCCGCCGCAGGCTGCCAGCAGCGCCAGGCTGGACAGGGACAGAAGCAGCGACGTCTTCCGGCGTCCATTCCCATGGGTGAAATCTTGCACAACAATCTCCTCGCGAATTCGTGACCCTTCACTACTCCTCAAGTTATGAAAGATTCGGTCAATAGGGTGGCGTGATCCGGCGCGGGTTTTTTTTCCGCAACCGCCAACCGATGCGGGCTGCCGTGCCGATTGCCGTTGAAACCCTCGCCGCCATCCGCTAAGGACGCGTCCAGGCACCCATAGCTCAGCTGGATAGAGCGTTGCCCTCCGAAGGCAAAGGTCGCACGTTCGAATCGTGCTGGGTGCACCAGGTTCCTCCCCATTCCACTTTCGCCATGCGGCCCGCCTTGTGCTTTTTCCAGGGTCGAGCGCTGTCGTCCCTTGTCTTCTTGCAAATGGTTCTCATTTACATTCTAATTGTCCCAGCATCAAAGGACCCCCCATGCAGCGCCGTGCGCTTTTGCTGTCTGCCCTGGTTGCCGCCGCCCCGCTGGCCGCATTGGCCGAGGATCGGCTGAAGGTGGTTACCACCTTCACCGTCATCGCCGACATGGCCCGCAACGTGGCGGGCGAGGGGGTCAAGATCGTCTCGGTCACCAAGCCGGGGGCGGAAATCCACGGCTATGAGCCGACGCCACAGGACATCGTCGCCGCCTCGGACGCCGACCTGATCCTCTGGAACGGGCTAGGGCTGGAACGCTGGTTCGAGCAGTTCCTCGGCAATCTGGGCGATGTGCCCTCGGTCACGCTGACCGACGGGATCCAGCCGATCTCGATCCTGGGCGGCGCCTATGAGGGCAAGCCGAACCCGCATGCCTGGATGAGCCTGGACAACGCGCTGGTCTATGTCGACAACATCGCCAAGTCGCTGTCGAAGGCGGACCCGGACAATGCGGCCCTTTATGCCGCGAATGCGGACCGCTACAAGGCGCAGCTTCTGGCCGAGATCGGCCCGTTGAAGGACCGGATCGCCAGCCTGCCCGCAGACCGCCGCTGGCTGGTGACCTGCGAAGGGGCGTTCAGCTATCTTGCGCGCGATCTGGGGCTGCAAGAGCTGTATCTCTGGCCGATCAACGCCGACCAGCAGGGCACGCCACGGCAGGTCAAGGCGGTGATCGACGGGGTGAGGGCCAATGAAATCCCGGTGGTGTTCTGCGAAAGCACGGTGTCCTCGGACCCGGCGGAACAGGTCGCGCGCGAAACCGGCGCGGCCTTTGGCGGGGTGCTGTACGTCGACAGCCTGAGTGCTGTCGACGGGCCGGTGCCGACCTATCTGGACCTCTTGCGGGTCACCACCGAAACGATAGCTCAGGGCCTGGCCCCGGCGGAATGAGGGCATGATGCGCGACACCGCGGCTTCCGGCGACGACGGCATCCTGGCGGAAGGCGTGACCGTCACCTACCGCAGCGGGGTCACCGCGCTGACCGATGCCAGCTTTGCCATTCCGCGCGGGACGATCACCGCGCTGGTCGGCGTGAACGGCGCGGGCAAGTCAACGCTCTTCAAGGCGATCATGGGGTTCCTGCCGCTGGCGCGCGGGCGCATCCGTCTTCTGGGGTTGCCGGTCCGCGATGCGCTGCGGCAGAACCTTGTCGCCTATGTCCCCCAGGCCGAGGAGGTGGACTGGTCCTTCCCCGTCCTGGTCGAGGATGTGGTGATGATGGGCCGCTATGGCCACATGGGGTTCCTCCGCCGCCCCTCGGCCACCGACCGGGCCAAGGTAGATCAGGCGCTGACCCGGCTGGGCCTGACCGACCTGCGCCACCGTCAGATCGGCGAACTGTCGGGCGGCCAGAAAAAGCGCGTCTTCCTGGCCCGCGCCCTGGCGCAAGAGGGTCGGATCATCCTGCTGGACGAACCCTTTACCGGCGTCGATGTCACCACCGAAGAGCAGATTGTCGCCCTGCTGCGCACCTTGCGCGACGAAGGGCATGTCATGCTGGTCTCGACGCACAATCTGGGCTCGGTGCCCGACTTCTGCGACCGCACGATCCTGGTCAAGGGGACGGTCCTGGCGCACGGGCCGACTGATACCACCTTTACCCGCGACAACCTGGAACACGCCTTTGGGGGCGTCCTGCGCCGCTTTACCCTGGGCGGCACCGACCTGCACGAAGACGACGACAGCCGCGAGATCAGCATCCTGACCGACGACGAACGTCCCTTCGTGCAGTACGGCAGGAAGGGTGATAAGTGACCCGACCCGCCGCCCACGTTTGCCCAAAATTCCCCGCCAGAGGCCCCCGAGAGGCTTTGCGTCCTTCACGCAAAGCGGCGAGACAAAAGCCTTGCGCGGCACGCGCTCATTTTGAAACCCGACCGAACCCGGGGCAGGCCGCCGATGCTTGAGCCCTTTGCCTATGATTACATGACGACCGCGATGGGGGTGGCGGCGCTGGTCGGTGGGGTGTGCGGGTTTCTGTCTGCCTACCTGATGCTGAAAGGCTGGTCGCTGATCGGGGATGCGCTTTCGCATTCCGTCGTGCCCGGCGTGGCGGGCGCCTATATCCTGGGCCTGCCCTTTGCCCTGGGGGCCTTCCTGTCGGGGGGGCTTGCCGCTGCGGCCATGCTGTTTCTGTCCAACCGCACCGGCCTGAAGACCGACACGGTGATCGGCCTGATCTTCACCAGCTTTTTCGGCCTTGGACTGTTCCTGATCTCGATCTTTCCGACCTCTGTGTCGATCCAGACCATCGTCATGGGCAACATTCTGGCGATATCGCCCGGCGACACGCTGCAGCTTGTGCTGATCGGTGGTATCTCGGCTGCGGTACTCCTTGTCCTGTGGAAGGACCTGATGGTCACCTTCTTCGACGAGGCGCATGCCCGCACCATCGGCCTGCGCCCTGACCTTCTGAAGGCGGTCTTCTTCACGCTTTTGTCAGCCAGCACGGTTGCCGCCATGCAGACGGTCGGGGCCTTCCTTGTCGTCGCGATGGTCGTGACGCCGGGGGCCACGGCCTATCTCTTGACCGACCGCTTCCCGAGCCTGCTGGCGCTTGCCGCGTCGATTGGCGCCGGCACGGGGTTTGTCGGGACCTACGTTTCGTACTTCCTCGACGGGGCGACCGGCGGTGTGATCGTCCTGTTGCAGACCGCGCTCTTTGCGCTGGCCTTTCTTCTTGCCCCGAAACACGGGTTCCTTGCCGCCCGCCGCCGCAGGGGCGACGCATGATCGACCTGCTGCAGCCGTTCCAGTTCCCGTTCATGCAGAACGCGTTCCTGATCGCGCTGATCGTCGCGCCACCCTGCGCGCTGCTGTCGTGCTTTCTGGTCCTGAAGGGATGGGCCCTGATGGGGGATGCCGTCAGCCATGCCGTCCTGCCGGGGATCGTGCTGGCCTACATGGCGGGGGTGCCGTTGCTGGTCGGGGCGTTTGTCGCCGGGCTTGGCAGCGCGCTGGTGACCGGCTGGCTGGCCGACAACAGCCGGATCAAGCGTGACACGGTGATGGGGGTGGTCTTTTCGGCGATGTTCGCCGGAGGGATCGTCCTGCACACCGCCTTTCCGACCGATGTCCATCTGGACCACATCCTGTTTGGCAACATGCTGGGGGTCGGGGCCGCGGATCTGTGGACCGCTGCGCTGATCGCCCTGCCGGTCACGCTGATCCTGGCGTTGAAATGGCGCGACCTGATGCTGCATGCCTTTGACCCCGCGCAGGCGCAGGTGTCCGGTCTGCACACCCAGGCCCTGCACTATGGCCTTCTGGCCATCCTGTCGCTGACCATCGTCGCCACGCTGTCCTCGGTCGGGCTGATCCTGGCCATCGGCCTCTTGATCGCGCCGGGGGCCATTGCCTTTCTTCTGACCCGCAGTTTCGGCGCGATGCTGCTGACCGCGACCCTGGTCTGCGTGGTCGCGATGATCGGCGGCATCTGGATCAGCTTCTTTCTGGACAGCGCGCCGGGGCCGACGATCATCCTGATCCTGACGGCGCTGTTTCTGCTGGCCTTCCTGCGCCGGGTGCTGGTCGGGGCGAACCGAAGCCCCTGATCCGGCTTTACGGCGCGCGGCCAAGCCCTTACCGATGGGCCTGCAACAGATGCAGGCCCGATGACCCAACCGCCGACGACCCTGACCCGCGCCATCGACCGCGCCCTAGTCCGGATGCAGGCCGAACCGCCGACGCCGCAGCGGCTGGCGGCGCAGTTGCGCCAGCTTGCGAAATGGCGGTCCATGGTGCTGGCCAATACGCTGGTCGCGCGCAGCGGGGACAGGGTTCCCGCCGGGCCGTTCCGGGGCATGCTCTATTCGGTCAACGCCTCGGAAGGCGGGCGCGCGCCCCGGCTCTTGGGCGCGTATGAGGCAAGCCTGCATCCGGTGATCGAGACGGTGATCGCGCGGTCCTATGCCCAGGTGCTGGATATCGGCTGTGCCGAAGGCTTTTACGCCGTGGGCCTGGCCCGCCGGATGCCCGAAACGCTGGTCCACGCCCGCGACAGCGACCCGCGCGCCCGCGCGCTTTGTGCCGCGCTGGCCGGGGCGAACGGCGTTGCCGACCGCGTCATCCTTGGTGCCGAGGTGGCGCATGCCGACCTGACCCTGTGCGCCGCGGCCAGGACGTTCGTCCTGTGCGACATCGAAGGGGCCGAGGCCGCGCTTCTTGACCCCGCCGCCGCCCCGGACCTGGCGCAGGCCGACATCCTGGTCGAGGTGCACGAAGCGCTGCATCCCGGGCTGCTGGCGACCTTGACGCAGCGCTTTGCGCCGACCCACCATGTCACCCGGATCGACCGCGCCTTGCGCCCCGATCTTTTGCCCGACTGGGCCGAGACTCTGGACGATCTGGACCGGTTGCTGCTGCTGTGGGAATGGCGCGCGTCGCCTACTCCCTGGCTCTGGATGGAGCGCCGCTGATGCCCAAGACCAACGCCGCGATCTGGTTCACCCCCGATGGCTATGATCCCGCTCGCCTGGGGATCAACGGCCGCAGGGTCGCGGGCGAAAGCTTCCTGCGCGGGTTTTTTGCCCATGCCGATGTTGACGAATTCGTCAGTCTGGGCCACGGCAGCGCCGATCACGCGGCCTTTGCCGCGATGGCGCAGAGGGCGGGGGTCGCCCGACCGCTGCGCGCGGTCCGGCTGGATTCGGCACAGCTCTTGCGCCCGGTCGACATCGTGTCCTATCCCGCCCCGCTGGACGTGGTCGAGTTCTGGCGCCGCGCGCCGCATGGCGGGGCGGCCTGGGCGCTGTGCGGGATCACGCACACCACCTCGACCTTGCAGGTGGCGCGGTCCTTCCATGACATGCGCTCGGCCCCGCAGATGCCCTGGGATGCGACGATCTGCACGTCGAACGCGGTGCAGGCCTCGGTCCGCCGTCTGATGGAACTGTCCGAGGCGCAGCTGGCGCAGCGCTTTCCCGGGGCGACGCTGCCGGCGCGCCCGCTTTTGCCGGTCATTCCGCTGGGCGTGCATTGCGACGATGCCCGCCCCGATCCGGCCGCCGGGCAGGCCCTGCGCGACCGGCTGGGCATCGCGCCCGACGATGTGGTCGCCGTCACCATCGCCCGGCTGACGCCCGAAGAAAAGTTCGACCCCTTGCCGTTGTTCCTGGCGCTGGAGGCGGCACAGCACGAGCTCTCTGCCTTTGGGGGGGGCAAGCTGCATCTGGTGCTGTGCGGCCAGTTCAAGGTCGCGCACTGGCAGGCGATGTTCGAACGGGCCGCCGCGCGACTGATGCCGTCCTGCGGCTATCACCTGCTGGACGGCAGCAATGCCGCCGAACGCAAGGCCACGCTGTCGGGGGGCGATGTCTTCGTCTTTCCGATCGACAATGTGCAGGAAACCTTCGGCCTGGCTCCGGTCGAGGCGATGGCGGCGGGCCTGCCGCTGATCGTTTCGGACTGGGACGGCATGAAGGACACCGTGACGCCCGATGTCGGCTTTCGCATACCGACCGAACTGCCGGGGCCGGGGCAGGCGACCTATCTCAGCCAGCGGCACATGGGGGGCACCGATTCCTATCTGCAGTATCTGGCGCAACTGTCGGCGCTGACCCGGCTGGACGTGCGGGCGCTGACGCGGGCGCTGGTGACGCTGGCCACGGACCGCGACCTGCGCGCCCGGATGGGGGCGGCGGGCCAGGCGCGGGCGCGGGCGCTGTATGACTGGGCCGCCGTGATCCCGCAGATGCAGGCGCTGTGGGGCGAACAGGCGGCGATGCTGGCCCATGCCCGGGCCAAGGGTGGGCCGCTGACCGCCCGCATCAGCCCGGCGCTGATCCCGATCGGCCCCGCGCCGGACCAGATGTTCGCGGCCTACCCGTCGCCCCGGCCCGGCCCCGACCGCCGCCTGCGCCCGGTCGAGCTTGGCCCCCGCCCCGACGTGGCCGCCACCTTTGCCCTGCGAGACTACGGCTATGGCCGCCGCCTGATCGAGGATCCGGTCCGCATTGCCACAGTCCTTGCCGCCTACGCACCGCACGCGACCGAGGCCGAGGTGGCAACCGCCACCGGGCTTGCCCCCGGGGTGGTCGGGCGCATCACCCTGTGGCTGCTGAAATACCATTTCCTGGAGGAGAAGCGCCCATGACCCGCCGCAGCATCGCCATCACCGGGGCAGGGGCGGGCATCGGGCGCGCAACCGCCCGGGCGTTTCTGGAAGCAGGCTGGGATGTCACCTTGCTGGGACGCCGCGCCGCCCTGCTGGAAGAGACCGCCGCCGGCCAGTCCGCGCGCATCCTGACCTGCGATGTGGGTGACCCCGATCAGGTCGCGGCGGCCTTTGCCGCCATGCCCCGGCTGGACGTGCTGTTCAACAACGCGGGCATCTCGGCCCCGGCGGCGCCCATCGACGAGATTCCGGTCGATCAATGGCTTGAGGTCAGCCGCACCAACATCACCGGCATGTTCCTGTGCGCCCGCGCCGCCTTTGGGCTGATGCGCCATCAGGACCCGCAGGGCGGCAGGATCATCAACAACGGGTCAATCTCGGCGCATGTGCCGCGCCCGGGAAGCGCGCCCTACACGATGTCGAAACATGCGGTCACCGGGCTGACCCGGACCCTGGGCCTGGATGGACGCGCCTACAACATCGCCTGCGCGCAGATCGACATCGGCAACGCGCTGACCGACATGGCCGCTGCTTTCCCCAAAGGCGTGCGCCAGGCCGATGGCCAGGTCAGGGTCGAGCCGGTGATGGACGTGGACCATGTCGCGCGGATGGTGCTGCACATGGCCGACCTGCCGCTGGAGGTGAACACCCCCTTCGTGACCATCATGGCCCGCGACATGCCCTATCTGGGGCGGGGCTAGTCTGCGTAGATGTCCTGCAGCATCCGAATGGTGCGCAGGACCTTGGGGTCCTGGATCGCATAAAAGATCGTCTTGCCTTCGCGCCGGGTGATCACAAGACCCTCCAGCCGCAACCGTGCAAGCTGCTGGCTGACCGCCGCCTGACGCGACCCCAACAGCGTCTCCAACTCGGTCACCGACCGTTCCCCGGCGGCCAGATGGCACAGGATCATCAGCCGCCCCTCGTGGCTAAGGGCCTTCAGGAAGGCCGCCGCATCCGCGGCGTGGTCGCCCAGATGCCCCGCAATCGCGGCATCGGCGGCCTCCGGAACGATGACACCGAACGTGCCAAGATGGGATGGAAAACGGTCCAGGGACATGGGTTACTCCACTACAACGCAAGGTTGAAACAACGTATCATGACTTTCGCAGGTAGGCGAGGGGGCTCTTGTCGTTCGCGCCCACCGCGGGCAAGCTTCCGCCGAACCGCAGGCGAAAGTGTGCGTTCCTGTATCGGTGTCAGTGCAGCGGTCTTTGCCAGGATTGTTGACTGAAACCGCGAAAAATGACCCGTTCTGCCGCAAAAGGACCCTGCCGCGCATGACTCGCCCCCTTGCCTTTACCGCCCCCGGCCGCTTCTGGCGTGGGAATATCCATACCCATTCCACCCGCTCGGACGGGGTGCTGGCCCCCGAAGAAGTCTGCCGCCGCTACCGGGCCGAGGGCTATGACTTCCTGGCCCTGACCGACCATTTCATCGGCAGATACGGCTATCCGATCGTGGACACCGTGCCGTTCCGGACCGACGGCTTCACCACCATCCTGGGGGCGGAACTGCATTCCGGCGTGATGCAGAACGGCGAGCTTTGGCATATCCTGGCCGTCGGCCTGCCTGCGGACTTCAAACCCTCGGACAGCCCGGACTTCCTGCCGAACCTGGGTCAGGAAACCGGACCCGAAATCGCCGCCCGCGCGGTGGCGGCCGGGGCTTTCGTCGCCATCGCCCACCCGCAATGGTCCGGCCTGACCCTGGCCGATGCGCGCAGCATCACCGCCGCCCACGCAGTCGAGATCTACAACCACGGCTGCGCCACCGGCTGTGACCGACCGGACGGCGCCGCCATTGCCGACCTGCTTCTGACCGAAGGCCGCCAGCTTTCGCTGATCGCCACCGATGACGCCCATTTCAGCGAGCCCGACCACTTCGGCGGCTGGGTGATGGTCAAGGCCGAGGCGAACACCCCCGACGCGCTGCTGGCCGCGCTGAAGGCCGGGGCGTTCTATTCCAGCCAGGGGCCGGAACTGCGCGATGTCCGGCTGGACGGTGATCATGTGGTCGTCGAAAGCTCGGCTGCCGTGTCGGTCGTCGCCATGGGGCACGGCACCGGGGCCAAGGCGGTGCATGGCCATTCGATGACCCGCACCGCCGTGCCGTTGCAGCGGCTGAACAACTCGCCTTGGGTCCGCGTCGCGGTGATCGACGCAGCAGGCAAGCGCGCCTGGTCGAACCCGATCTGGCGCGAGGCTGGATCAAACCCGCGGACGCTGTAGGAGATCATCATGCCGCGCGAGATGATCACCAGGACCGAGGATTATTTCGCCAAGGGCTGCGGGCGCTGCGACCGGTTCGACACGCCCGATTGCTCGACCAAGGCCTGGGCCGTGGGGCTGGCCGAGCTGCGCCGCATCTCGGTCGGGGCCGGGCTGCAAGAGACGGCGAAGTGGGGCCATCCCTGCTACATGCACGCAGGCCGCAACATCGCGATCATCGGGGCTTTCCGGGGGGATTTCCGGCTGACGTTCTTCAACCCGGGT
>JAKQLM010000662.1 GCA_029567145.1 Pseudomonadota bacterium | reverse complement strand
TCCCGGTCCTCGACATGATGCGCGTCAAGCGCGCCCTCATCAATTCGAAGTCCCGCCTGATCGGCCCGAACTGCCCCGGCGTCCTGACCCCCGGCGAATGCAAGATCGGCATCATGCCGGGCAGCATCTTCTCCAAGGGCTCGGTCGGGGTTGTGTCCCGCTCCGGCACCCTTACCTATGAGGCCGTGAAACAGACGACAGACGTGGGCCTTGGCCAATCCACCGCCGTCGGCATCGGCGGCGACCCGATCAAGGGCACCGAGCATATCGACGTGCTGGAGATGTTCCTCGCCGACCCCGAGACCCACTCGATCATCATGATCGGCGAAATCGGGGGGGCTGCCGAAGAAGTCGCCGCCCAGTTCCTGGCCGATGAGAAAAAGCGTGGCCGCTGGAAGCCCACCGCCGGTTTCATCGCCGGCCGCACCGCCCCCCCCGGCCGTCGCATGGGCCACGCCGGGGCCATCGTGGCCGGTGGCAAGGGCGACGCGGAGTCGAAGATCCAGGCCATGCTCAGCGCCGGGATCGTTGTGGCCGACAGCCCGGCGGGCCTGGGCGAGGCCGTGCTGAAGGCGATCAAGGGGTAGGTGATGCGTGCCGAGTATGGAGACTGACCTATGTCGCTGCGTAAGTGGATCACGGGTTTCGGGGGAACAGTTCTTCGGCTTTGTGCAGTCGGAATACTGGCCTTGTCCCCGCTATCCGGGTCGGCAAGTGCGCAGGACAGTTTTACAGCGGCTCTCGATTCGGTCGTAAGGTCGGTCTGCATGAACGACGGTATGAAGTTCGACGATCGCTATCGGACACTTTCCGCACTTGGGTGGGAACCGGCCGGCGACATGGCAGAATTCCAATTGTTTGCCGATCTGGAAGCCCGGGCCTATTTGTTGGGAAAGCCCGAAACCGAGTCGGAAGACTTGCCGGAGGCGCTCGCAGTTGCAGCCAAGACCTTTCAGAAGATGATCGCGCGCCGTCTTGGCGCACCGGAAGATTCCCTCGATCGCGTTGTATTCCTTCAGTCGGCGGCACTTCCCGGACTGACCCTTGAACTTGTCAAATTCTCGGCCGGCGACCAGATGACGGTGGACATCTGCAGATTCGCATCGGCGAGTCCACCTGTAGAATTCGTTCAGTATGTTGAAGACGCCTTCATACTGGCCCCAGCCAAGCAAAACGCGATCGGACGTCACAGGACAATGTTCTTCAATGTGTCTTCCAAGACCGAAAAGACCTGGACCCTGGAACTCACCGAACGCGCGCTGGACGATGGAAGCGAAGGCGCACCGATGCTGCTCTCCATAAATACACGCGTACGGAAAGACTGATCGACATGCCGATCTTCCGCATCAACGACAAGCTGCACTTCTACGCGCATGTTCCGAAATGCGGTGGATCGTCGGTCGAATTCTATCTGACCGAACGGTTCGGCCCTCTGGCGCTTGACGAACGCGGCCACGAGCTGATCCCCCGCCATCAACAGTGGAGCGTGGAGTCCGCCAACCACATTCCGGTCACCGACCTGTACCGCATCTTTCCGCGCGACTGGTTCGTCTCGTCCTTTGCGACGGTGCGTCATCCGCTGCGCCGGTTGACCAGCGTGTTCTTCTTCGCCCGCGACGCCTTGAAACGGATGCCGATCTCGACCGAGTTCAACGCCTGGGTCGCGACCGTGCTGGCAGAGCTGGAAACCGCGCCGTTCAAATACGGAAGCCATCTCTTGCCGCAGACCAGACTGGTGCCCGACGATGCCCGCGTCTTCCGGCTGGAGGACGGGCTGGACGCCATCGTGCCCTATCTTGACGGGCTGGCCGGAACCACCGACGCCCAAGGGTCGATCCCGGCCCGCAATGTCGGTCGGTGGCGTGCAGACGAAGCCGCGCCCACCCCCAGCCCGGCGACGCTGGACCTTGTCGCCCGGACCTACGCCGCCGACTTTGCCCGCTTCGGCTATGAACCGCCGCTGTCGGCCAGCGCGGCCGCGTCCCTGCAAGACCTGCCGGTGCAGGCCATATCCGGGACCGCCCCGGCGGCCCGCCCGCGCAGCTTTGCCATGCGGCTGCAACGCAGCCTGATGAAACGGGCGGGGATGTGATGCAGCACCGCCCCCCCTGCCCGATCCCCTCCTGCCTGATTATCGCCCGACGCGATCATTCCGCGCCCAACCGGCCAAAGGTAACCCCATGACCGACCAATCCCCCACCGCCGCCTTCACCGCCTCGTCCTTCCTGGACGGGGCCAATGCCGATTACGTCGACCAGTTGGCCGCCCGCCACGCCGCCGACCCGACCAGCGTCGACCCGCAATGGGCCGAGTTCTTCCGCGCCCTCGGTGACAGCGAACTGGATGCCAAGCGCGCCGCGCAAGGCCCCAGCTGGGCCCGCGCCGACTGGCCGCCCGAACCAACTGATGACCTGACCGCCGCGCTGACCGGCGATTGGGCCGCTCCTCCGGCCAAGGATGCCAAGGCCGCCGGGGCAAAGATCGCCGCCAAGGCTGCCGAAGCCGGGGTGTCGCTGTCCGATGCGCAGCTGAAGCGCGCCGTCCTCGACTCTATCCGCGCCCTGATGATCATCCGCGCCTACCGGATCCGGGGCCACCTGGCCGCCGACCTTGACCCGCTGGGCATGACCGAACGCGGCAGCCACCCGGAACTCGACCCCGCCTCCTACGGCTTTACCGAAGCGGACATGGACCGGCCGATCTTCATCGACAACGTGCTGGGACTGGAAACCGCCTCGATGCGGCAGATCATCGACATCGTGAAGCGCACCTATTGCGGCACCTTCGCGCTGCAGTACATGCACATCTCCGACCCGGAACAGGCGTCGTGGCTCAAGGAACGGATCGAAGGCTACGGCAAGGAAATCGCCTTCACGCGCGAAGGCCGCAAGGCGATCCTCAACAAGCTGGTCGAGGCCGAGGGCTATGAAAAGTTCCTTCACGTCAAATACATGGGCACCAAGCGGTTCGGTCTGGACGGCGGCGAAAGCCTGATCCCGGCGATGGAGGCGATCATCAAGCGCGGCGGCGCTTTGGGCGTCAAGGACGTGATCATCGGCATGCCGCACCGGGGCCGCCTGTCGGTCCTGGCCAACGTGATGATGAAGCCTTACCGCGCGATCTTCCACGAATTCCAGGGCGGGTCCTACAAGCCCGAAGATGTGGACGGCTCCGGCGACGTGAAGTACCACCTTGGCGCGTCCAGCGACCGCGAGTTTGACGGCAACAAGGTCCACCTTTCCCTCACCGCCAACCCCAGCCACCTGGAGGCGGTGAATCCCGTCGTCCTTGGCAAGGTCCGCGCCAAGCAGGACCAGCTGAACGACACCGCCGAACGTATCGCCAGCCTGCCGATCCTGCTGCACGGTGACGCGGCCTTTGCCGGTCAGGGCGTCGTGGCCGAATGCCTCCAGCTTTCGGGCATCAAGGGCCACCGCACCGGCGGCTGCATCCACATCATCGTGAACAACCAGATCGGCTTTACCACCGCCCCGGCCTTCAGCCGCACCTCGCCCTACCCGACCGACATCGCCCTGATCGTCGAAGCCCCGATTTTCCACGTCAACGGCGACGACCCCGAAGCCGTGGTTCACGCCGCCAAGGTCGCCACCGAGTTCCGCCAGAAGTTCCACAAGGACGTGGTCATCGACATCTTCTGCTACCGCCGCTTCGGTCACAACGAAGGCGACGAGCCGATGTTCACCAACCCGGCGATGTACAACCGCATCCGCAAGCAGAAGACCACGCTTCAGCTTTACACCGAACGTCTGGTCCGCGACGGCCTGATCCCCGAAGGCGAGATCGAGGACATGAAGGCCGCCTTCCAGGCCCGCCTGAATGAGGAATTCGAGGCCGGAAAGGCCTTTCTTCCCAACAAGGCCGACTGGCTGGATGGTCGCTGGAAGAACCTCCAGACCAAGGACCTGAACAACTACCAGCGCGGCGAAACCTGGATCAAGCCCGAGACTTTGGCCGAAGTTGGTGCCGCGCTGACCCGCGTGCCCGACGGTTTCGACATGCACAAGACCGTCACCCGCCAGCTGGACGCCAAGAAGGAAATGTTCGCCAAGGGCCAAGGCTTTGACTGGGCCACGGCCGAGGCGCTGGCCTTCGGCTCGCTCCAGACCGAAGGCTTTGCCGTGCGGCTTTCGGGCCAGGACTGCACCCGTGGCACCTTCTCCCAACGCCATTCCGGCTGGGTCGATCAGACCACGGAAGAACGCCACTACCCCTTGAACCACATCCGCCCCGGCCAGGCGCGGTATGAGGTGATCGACTCCATGCTCTCGGAATACGCCGTCCTTGGCTTCGAATACGGCTATTCCCTGTCGGAACCCAACGCCCTGACGATCTGGGAGGCGCAGTTCGGCGACTTCGCCAACGGCGCGCAGATCATGATCGACCAGTTCATCAACTCGGGCGAATCGAAATGGCTGCGGATGTCGGGCCTCGTGATGCTTCTGCCCCACGGCTACGAAGGCCAGGGCCCGGAACACTCCTCCGCCCGTCTGGAACGCTTCCTCCAGCTTAGCGCCGAGGATAACTGGATCGTCGCCAACTGCACGACGCCCGCCAACTACTTCCACATCCTGCGCCGCCAGCTGCACCGGACCTACCGCAAACCGCTGATCCTGATGACGCCGAAATCCCTTCTGCGGCACCCGATGGCGATCTCCCGCGCGGAAGACTTCACCGACGGCTCCACCTTCCACCGCGTCCTCTGGGACGATGCGCAGAAGGGCAACTCGACGCAAAAGCTCAAGGCCGACGACAAGATCAAGCGCGTCGTCCTCTGCTCGGGCAAGGTCTACTACGACCTCCTCGCCGAACGCGACGCGCAAGGGATGGAGGACACCTACCTCCTCCGCGTCGAACAGCTGTACCCGGTCCCGACCATCTCCCTCACCCAGGAACTTTCCCGCTTCCCGAAGGCGGACTTCGTCTGGTGCCAGGAAGAACCCCGGAACCAGGGCGCCTGGTCGTTCATTGAACCCGAGATCGAGACGATCCTGACCAAGATCCGCGGCAAGCCCACGCGCATGACCTACGCCGGACGCAAGCCCTCGGCCTCGCCCGCCACGGGCCTTGCCTCCCGCCACAAGTATGAACAGCAACAACTCGTCGCCCAGGCCCTTGGCCTGAACTGACCGAAGACCGGAGAAGTAAAATGACTGACGTGATGGTCCCCGCCCTTGGCGAATCCGTGTCCGAGGCCACCGTATCGACCTGGTTCAAGAAACCCGGCGATGCGGTCAAACAGGACGAAATGCTGTGCGAGCTTGAGACCGACAAGGTCTCGGTCGAGGTTCCCTCCCCGGTGACCGGCGTCCTGGCCGAGATCATCGCGCCGGAAGGCACCACGGTCGCCGCCAACGCCCGCCTTGCAATCGTGACCGAAGGCGCCGCCGCCGCCCCCACCGCCCAGAAGCCCAAGACCGAAGACCCGAAGATCGAGGCCGCCGCCGCCGTCGGCTCCCCCGGCGCCGGGACGGAAGACGTCACCCCCCGCGCCGACGTCGAAAACGCGCCCTCCGCCAAGAAGGCGATGGCCGAGGCAGGCCTTTCCCCCGATGCCGTCAAGGGCTCGGGCCGCGATGGCCGCGTGATGAAGGAAGACGTCGCGAAAGCCGTCGCCGCCCCGGCCCCAGTCGCCGCCCCGACCCCCGCCCCGACCCCCGCCCCGACCTCCGTCCCCCGCGCGCCCGTCCCCGCCGACGACGCCGCGCGTGAGGAACGCGTCAAGATGACCCGCCTCCGCGCGACCATCGCCCGCCGCCTGAAGGACGCCCAGAACACCGCCGCGATGCTGACGACCTACAACGAGGTCGACATGTCCGGCATCATGTCCCTCCGCAACGAATACAAGGACGCCTTCGAGAAGAAGCACGGCGTCAAGCTTGGCTTCATGTCCTTCTTCGTCAAGGCCTGCACCCACGCCCTGAAGGAAGTCCCCGAGGTCAACGCCGAGATTGACGGCCAGGACGTGGTCTACAAGAACTACGTCCACATGGGCGTCGCTGTCGGCACCCCCTCGGGCCTCGTCGTCCCGGTGGTGCGCGACGCCGACCAGATGGGCTTCGCCGCCATCGAAAAGAAGATCGCCGAACTCGGCCTCCGCGCCCGCGACGGCAAACTGTCGATGGCCGAGATGCAGGGCGGCTCCTTCACCATCTCCAACGGCGGCGTCTACGGCTCATTGATGTCGTCGCCCATCCTCAACCCCCCGCAGTCCGGCATCCTCGGCATGCACAAGATCCAGGACCGCCCGGTTGTCGTCGCAGGTCAGATCGTCATCCGCCCGATGATGTACCTCGCCCTCAGCTACGACCACCGCATCGTCGACGGCAAA
>JAKQLM010000413.1 GCA_029567145.1 Pseudomonadota bacterium | reverse complement strand
GCTTCCCAGTGGGCGACATCCGGTGTCGGTTGCGGGTGAGTTTGCTCGGTCCCGAGAGGGCGCCTCAATATCGCATAATCAGTATTATGTAATATAAACCCCACTGGAAAGCCACACCACGCCGCGATAAGACGCCTACACGCCATTGGAGCCTGCCCCATGTTCGACCGTTCGATCAAGATCGCCCCTTCGATCCTCGCTGCCGATTTCGCGAACTTTGGCGACGAATGCCGCGCGATCGAGGCTCAAGGTGCAGATTGGGTACATGTCGACGTGATGGACGGCCATTTCGTGCCGAACCTGACCTTCGGCCCGGCGATGTGCGCAGCCATTCGCCCACATATCAAGGGCGTGATGGACGTGCATCTGATGATCTCTCCGGTCGACGTCTATCTTGAGGCTTATGCAAAGGCCGGCGCCGACATCCTCACCGCCCATGTCGAAGCTGGTCCGCACATTCACCGCACGTTGCAAGCCATTCGCGGGCTTGGGAAAAAGGCTGGCGTTGCCCTGAACCCCGGCACCGGGGTCGAGGCGGTGACCGGGCTTCTGGACATGGTCGATCTGGTCTGCGTGATGACGGTGAACCCCGGGTTCGGCGGCCAGAGCTTTCTTGACAGCCAGTTGTCCAAGATCGCTCAGCTGCGGGCGATGATCGGCGATCGCCCGATACATATCGAGATTGACGGCGGGATCACCACCACAACCGCGCCCCTGGCCGCAAAGGCGGGCGCGGATGCGCTGGTTGCGGGCTCGGCGGTGTTCAAGGGCGGGTCGGCCGACCAGCCGGCGGCCTATGGCGCGAATATCCGGGCGATCCGGGCAGCGGCAGAGGCGGCCCTTGGCTAAGCCCCTGGCGCTGATCTTCGACCTGGACGGCACGCTGATCGATTCCGCACCGGACATTCACGCGGCGGCCAATGCGGTCTTTGCGGCGCGGGGGTATCAGGGCTTTGCCTTCGACACGGTCAAGGGCTTTATCGGCAATGGTGTGGGGGTGCTGGTCGCGCGCCTGCTGGCGCATCAGGGCCTGCCCGAAGCCGGGACCCTGCACCGCGACATGGTGCTGGACTTTGTCAGAATCTACGAAGAAGCCGTTGATCTGACAAAGCTTTATCCGAATGTCGCCGAAGCGCTGGACCAGTTGGCCACCGCCGGTCACCCGTTGGGGATCTGCACCAACAAGCCGGTCGGACCGGCCCGTGCGGTGCTGCGGCATTTCGGGCTGGACGGCCGCTTTGCCACGGTGATCGGCGGTGACAGCCTGGCGGTGCGCAAGCCGGACCCTGCCCCCTTGCACGCAGCCATCGCGGCGCTTGGCGGCGGCCCGGTGCTCTTTGTCGGCGACAGCGAGGTTGACGCCGAAACCGCCCAAGCCGCGGGGGTAGCGCTGGCGCTGTTCACCGAAGGCTACCGGACGACCGAGGTCGCCCGCCTGAACGCCCGGCTGGTGTTCGACAACTTCACCGCCCTGCCCGGCCTTGTCGCGCATCTGGCGCCGAAACTTCAGGCCGCGCCCGCCGCCGTTTGATGACAACTGCCGTCACGGGTGTCAGGACGGCTCGACAGACGGTGATTGTGGCCATATGTCTCGGCCCAACCAAGGATTGACCCCACGAGAGGCGTCAGACGGGTCAACAGGGCCAAGGGGCATGTGCAATGACCGAGACTTCGATTCTTCCGCTGATAAACCGCATCGCAGCGGCGTCCAGCATTGACGACGCCTGGGCGCTGGCGACCGGCTACTTTGCCGCCTTGGGGTTTGGCCGGGCCAACTATGGCTTTACCCGCTTCAAGCATCTGAAGACCATCGGCGACCCGGAGGACGCGCTGTTCCTGTCCACCTGCGACGCCGACTATGTGAAACGCTACTTTCAGGGCGGGTTCTATGCCAAGACCCCGGTGTTTCGCTGGGCCGAGCGGTCCTCGGGGGCCTGCACCTGGGCCTGGGTGAAAGAGGCGTTCGAAGCGGGCAAGCTGTCGACCGAAGAGGCCGAGGCGGTGCGCCAGAACGCGGCGATGGGGGTCGTGGCGGGCATTTCCGTCAGCTTTCCCGAAGTGTCGTCGCGGTCCAAGGGGGCGCTGGGGCTGATCGCCGATCCGGGCATCCTGACCGCCGATGTCGAGACGATCTTCGCCGCCCGGCGCGAGGAGATCATGGCGGTGGCCAACATGATGCATCTTGCCATCGTGCATCTGCCGCAGCTGTCGCGGCACCGGGCGCTTAGCCCCCGTCAGCGCGAGGCGCTGGAGTGGGTGGCCGACGGCAAGACCACGCAGGACGTGGCGCTCTTGATGGGCGTGTCGCCCGCCATGGTCGAAAAGCACCTGCGCCTTGCGCGTGAGGCGCTGGCCGTCGAAACCACCGCGCAGGCGGTGGCCAAGGGCGCGCTCTTGAACATGATTTTCCAGCGCCAGATCGAAGTGGCGCAAGCCGCCCGCTGAACGGGCAAAAGCCGCCAAGGTAAAGGTAAGGTTTTCCCCACTGTCCTTACCCTACGTCATGCCGCAAAACCCACCCACCGGAGCGGCACATGCTTGGCCGCCACCGGAAAATTCGGTCGCCCGAAAGGGCCTTACCCCTTGGCCACAATTGGTGGTGGCCGATTTTGGTCCTGTCTCTTCCGCCTCTTCCCCAGGGTCGCGGACAGGGCTTGGCGGCGCGGTCCTTCCCCGGGACCGCGCCGCTGTCATTTGCGGCACCCGTCAGCCAAGGCCCGCCCCAGCCAAGGCCCGCGCCTGCCGACCAATGGAAAAGGGGCCGGCAAATCGCTGCACCGGCCCCCCTGCCCTGTCTGTCCGACCGATCAGCCTTGCAGCGCCTTGGCGACTTCGGCGGCGAAATCTTCGGTCTTCTTCTCGATCCCTTCGCCCACGGCAACGCGGGCGTAGCCGGTGATTTCCACGCCGGCTTCCTTGGCGGCAGATTCGACCGTCAGGTCCGGGTTGATCACGAAGGCCTGGCCCAGCAGCGTGTTTTCCGACAGGAAGCGCTTCATCCGGCCCGGGATGATGTTGTTGTGGATCACGGCATCGGGCTTGGGCTTCGGCGAGGCAGCGTTTTCTTCCAGCGCCTTGGCGGTCTGCACGGCCAGTTCACGCTCGACCACGATCGGGTCAAGGGTGGCTTCCGACAGCGACAAGGGCGAGGTGGCCGCGATGTGCATCGCAAACTGCTTGCCGATGGCCTGCGCCTTGTCTGCCGGGCCTTTCAGCGCGACCAGCACGCCGATCTTGCCCATGCCGTCGGTCGCCGCGTTGTGGACATAGGAGACGACGGTGTCGCCTTCCAGCACATGCAGGCGGCGGAAGGTCATGTTCTCGCCAATGCGCGAGATGGCTTCCTGCAGCACGGTGTCCACGGTCTTGCCGTTCAGGTGGGCGGCTTTCACCACCTCGACCGAGTCGCCGACCGTCAGCGCGACACTGGCCACGTCGCGGACCAGCGCCTGGAAATCGGCGTTCTTGGCGACAAAGTCGGTTTCCGAGTTGATCTCGACCGCGACGCCGCGACCGTTCGATACGGCCACGCCGACCAGGCCTTCCGCAGCGACGCGGTCGGCCTTCTTGGCGGCCTTGGCCAGACCCTTGGTGCGCAGCCAGTCGACGGCGGCTTCCATGTCGCCGCCAACCTCGGTCAGCGCCTTTTTCGCGTCCATCATGCCTGCGCCGGTGGATTCGCGCAGTTCCTTCACCATCTGAGCGGTGATCGTCATGGTTTCATCTCCTGCAAATGAAGTCCCGGCGGGGCTAGACCCGCCGGGTGACAGTCCTGTGACACGCAAAGCCCTCAGGCTTCGGCGGCGACCTCGGCCTCAGCGACGGCCTCTTCCTCGGGGGCGGCTTCCAGCGCGCCAAGGTCGACGCCCGCCGCACCCATCTGGGCCGACATGCCGTCAAGCGCGGCACGGGCGATCAGGTCGCAGTACAGCTGGATCGCGCGGGCCGCGTCGTCGTTGCCCGGGATCACATGGGTCACGCCCTTGGGCGAGCAGTTGGTGTCGACGATGCCGACGACCGGGATGCCCAGCTTCTGCGCTTCCAGAACGGCAAGGTCTTCTTTGCCAACGTCCACGATGAAGATCAGGTCCGGGGTGCCGCCCATTTCGCGGATCCCGCCAAGCGAGGCCTGCAGCTTGGCCTGGTCACGCTCCATGCCCAGACGTTCTTTCTTGGTCAGGCCTTCGCCGCCCTGCCCCAGAACCTCGTCCAGGTGCTTGAGGCGCTGGATCGATTGCGAGACGGTCTTCCAGTTGGTCAGCGTGCCGCCCAGCCAGCGGTGGTTCATGTAGAACTGCGCGCAGCGTTCAGCCGCTTCGGCGACGGGCTTTTGCGCCTGACGCTTGGTGCCGACGAACAGGATGCGCCCGCCCTTGGCGACCGTGTCGCGGACGGTCTTCAGCGCCTGGTCCAGCAGCGGGACGGTCTGGGTCAGGTCGATGATGTGGATGCCGTTGCGGTCCCCATAGATGTATTCGCCCATCTTGGGGTTCCAGCGCGCGGTCTGGTGGCCGTAGTGAACGCCAGCTTCCAAAAGCTGACGCATGGAGAACTCGGGAAGAGCCATGCCGTATCCTTTTCCGGTTTGATCCTCGGTGCCGCCGTCTTCACCCCCGGATGGGGGCAACCGGTGGACCCCACGGGATTTCTCCCCGCAAAAGCCCCAGCAACACCTGTGAAGTGGCGCGCATATAGGGGGTTCCAGCAGGGGATGCAAGACAGAAGCGCCGGGCGGGTCGCAGCGCGCGGATGTTTCGGCACCTCTCCTGATGGTTGACTGATATCACGGGCAGCCGTTGCCTGCGCGTCACGAAGGGGACGGCGCGGGCGAACGACTTGCACCCCGCGCCGTTCCGCGCCATTCAGGCAGGATGACGCCAGACATCCTTTGCATCGGGTCGGTCCTGTGGGACATCATCGGTCGCTCGCCCACCGCGATGCGGCTTGGGTCGGACGTGCCGGGCCGGATCACGCGCCTGCCGGGCGGGGTGGCGATGAACATCGCGATGACCTTGCGGCGCTTCGGGATGGTGCCGGGCCTGCTGACCGCTGTCGGCCGCGACGCCGAAGGGGACGAACTGGTCGCCGCCTGTGACCTGCTGGGCCTGCACACCGCCGACATCTACCGCTCGGACGACTTGCCGACCGACCGCTACATGGCGATCGAGGGCGCGAACGGGCTGATCGCCGCCATCGCCGACGCGCATTCGCTAGAGGCGGCGGGCGACAAGATTCTGCGCCCGCTGGGTGATGGTCGCCTGGGGACCGGGGCCGCCCCCTGGTCCGGCCCCATTGCGCTGGACGGCAACCTGACCGAAGGCCTTTTGGCCGAAATCGCCGCCTCGCCCCTGTTCGCCCGCGCCGACCTGCGGGTGGCCCCGGCCTCGCCCGGCAAGGCGGGCCGCCTTCTGCCGCTGCTCGACCACCCCGCTGCCACGCTGTATGTCAACCTTGAAGAGGCGAACATCCTGGCCCGCAGCGAATGCACCTCTGCCATTGACGCCGCCCAGGCGCTGCTGGATCGGGGCGCGGGGCGGGTGCTGGTAACGCATGGCGGCGACCTGGCCGCCGAAGGCCGCAAGGGTCAGGGCGTGATCAGGGGGCAGCCGCCAAAGGTGCTTGTCACCCGCGTCACCGGCGCGGGCGACACGTTCATGGCCGCGCATCTGGTCGCAGAACGCCGGGGGGCCGACCGGCAGGCCGCCCTGGACGAGGCCCTGCGCGCCGCCGCCACCTATGTTTCCGGAGAGATCGGTTCATGACCCTGCCCACCGCGCTGCCCCTGATCCTGTCCCCCGAGGTCGCCGAGGCCCATGCCAAAGGTGCGCCCATCGTCGCGCTGGAAAGCACAATCATCACTCACGGCATGCCGTTTCCGCAGAATGTGGAAACCGCCCGTCTGGTCGAGTCCGAGGTCCGCGCCCACGGGGCCACGCCCGCCACCATCGCGATCCTGGACCGCCAGATCCATGTCGGGCTGACCGACCCGCAGCTTGACGCCCTGGGTCAGGCGACAAACGTCGCCAAGCTTAGCCGTGCCGACCTTGCCGCCTGCCTTGCGGCCGGCGGCACCGGGGCGACCACGGTGGCCGCAACGATGATCTGCGCGCATCTGGCGGGGATCAAGGTCTTTGCCACGGGCGGGATCGGTGGCGTGCATCGCGGGGCTGAAACCAGCTTTGACATCTCGGCCGACCTGCGCGAACTGGCGGAAACCCCGGTGACCGTGGTCGCGGCGGGGGCAAAGGCGATCCTCGACCTGCCGAAGACGCTGGAATATCTGGAAACCCTTGGGGTGCCGGTCATCGCCTACGGCCAGGATGATTTCCCCGCCTTCTGGTCGCGCTCGTCGGGGCTGAAGTCCCCGCTGCGCATGGACAGCGCCGCGGCCATCGCCGCCGCCCATCTCATGCGGGGTCGGCTTGGCCTGCCGGGCGGGCAACTGGTCGCCAACCCGATTCCGCCCGACGCCGAGATCCCCCGCGCCGAGATCATGCCCCACATCGACGTTGCACTGGCCGAAGCCGCGTCCAAAGACATCGCGGCCAAGGCCGTCACGCCCTTCCTGCTGCAGCGGATCTATGAACTGACCCAGGGCCGGTCGCTGACGGCCAACATCGCGCTGGTGCTGTCGAACGCCCGTCTTGCCGCCGCCATCGCGACCGAGCTTGGCCGCAGCCGCTGAAATTCGCGTGTGCGCCGCCGCATGCCATTGCACACGGGACCGGCCGCCCCCTAATGTGCGGGCGAAGGGGACCCATTGCTCGTGACCAATCCGCATTCTCCACCGCGCCGGGGCTTTCTGGCCAGCCTGCGCGCCAGTTTCCTGACCGGGCTTGTGGTCGTGCTGCCCATCGGGCTGACGATCTACTTTGTCTGGGCGGTGATCGGCTGGATCGACGGCTGGATCCTGCCCCTGATCCCGTCCCCTTACAAACCCGATGCGCTGATCCGCGACTGGTTCGGACCGGACTACGAATTCCCGGTGCGCGGCGTGGGCGTGCTGGTGTTCCTTGTCTTCACCATCCTGGTCGGCTGGCTGGCCAAGGGGCTGATCGGGCGTTCCGTCATCCGCTCGGGCGAGGATCTTGTCGACCGGATGCCGGTGGTCCGGTCCGTCTACGGCGCGATCAAGCAGGTGGCCGAGACCTTCTTCAACAAGAAGGAACAAAGCTTTGACAAGGTGGTGCTGGTCGAGTTTCCCCGCGCGGGCAGCTTTGCGCTGGGCTTCGTCTCTACCCGGCCCAAGGGCGAACTGGCCGAGCGGCTGGCCGCATCATCGACGCCCATGTCCAGCGGCATGCTGCTGTTCGTGCCGACCAAGGACCTGATCGTGATGGACATGGGCGTCGATGATGCGGCCAAGCTGATCGTGTCGGGGGGTCTGGTCTATCCGCTGCCGAAAGACCCGCCCATCTAGGTCATCGGTCTAGGTCATCAGGCCGCGCAGGTCGACCGACGCGTCCTCGCCGATCTTCGACCCGCCGTTCTGCAGGAACCGCTCTGCCGCCGCGCGCCCTGCGTCCTTCAACCGCTCCAGCATATAGGGCGTCGGCGACTGCTTCGATGCGGCGGAAAACTCGTTCATCACCTCGTCGTCCGCAATCATGTGGACGTTGACCGCCTTCATCGTTCCCTTCTCCATCCGCCCATCGGCAATCAGGCGACGGACAAAGTTGATCGCCCGCAATTCGCCCAGCAGGCTGGCGTTGAAGCTGATCTCGTTGATCCGGTTCTGGATATCCAGCGGGCTTTCCGGAACCTCGTCCCGCCGCATCGGGTTGATCGAGACGACAAGGATATCGTCCGGCAGGTCCGGCTCATACAGCGGAAACAGGGCCGGATTGCCGGTAAACCCGCCATCCCAATAGGCCTCGCCGTCGATCTCGACGGTCTGGAACACGGTCGGCAGGCAGGCCGAGGCCAGAAGAGCCTCGGGCGTGATGGCGGCACCTGAAAAGACCTTGATCTTGCCGGTCCGCACGTTGGTCGCACTGACGAACAGCTTTGGCCCGGCCTCGGCACAGACGACGCTGAAATCCAGATCGCGGACGATGGGTTCCAGCGGGTTCTGCCAGCTGTCGCCCCAAGCGTAGGGCGAATACATCTGTGCCGCCAGTCCTTGCGGCGAAAATGGCAGCATCGCCGCCGTGGTCGTCTGCCAAAACCGCATCGCGGGCAGAAAGGGCTGCAGCCAAGGCACCATGCGGAAATCGCCGGTCGCACCGATCTGGTCCCACAGCCGGTCCAGCCGCTTTTGCGCGGCAACCCGGCCCCCGGCAATCAGCCCTGCCTTCAGCGCCGCTCCGTTCAGCGCCCCGGCCGAGGTGCCCGAGATCCCCGCGAACTCCAGGTCCTCCTCCTCCAGCAACCGGTCCAGCACACCCCAGGTAAACGCGCCATGCGCGCCGCCGCCTTGCAGGGCAAGGTTGACCCGCCTCACAGCGCGGTCCAGCCGCCGTCGACGCTGATCGTGGTGCCGGTGACCTGATCCGCCGCCGCGCTGCACAGAAAGACTGTGGTGCCGCCGATCTGATCGACTGTCGCGAACTGGCGGGACGGCTGGCGCAGCAGCATCACCTCGCGCAGCACCGTTTCGCGGTCCATGCCGTGAACCCGCATCTGTTCGGGGATCTGCGCCTCGACCAAAGGCGTCAGCACATAGCCCGGGCAGATCGCGTTGCAGGTGATCCCCTGCCCCGCCACTTCCAGTGCCACGGTCTTGGACAGGCCGACCACGCCATGTTTGGCCGCGATGTAGGCCGACTTGAACGGACTGGCGGTCAGGCCATGGGCCGATGCGATGTTGACGATCCGGCCCCAGCCCTTTGCCTTCATCCCCGGCAGCGCCGCCGCCGAGGTATGGAACGCCGACGACAGATTGATCGCCAGGATGGCATCCCATTTCTCGACCGGGAACTCGTCCACCGGGGCGACGAACTGGATGCCCGCGTTGTTGACCAGCACATCGATCGGCCCAAGCGACAAGGCCACTCGTTTCAGAAAGCCTTCGATCTGCTCGGGGATTGTGACGTCACATACTTCGCCGTAGACCGGTTTCCCGAATTGGCTCAGTTCATTCACCGCGCCGCTGACTTCCGCAGCAGTCCGGGAGCAGATCGCAACCTTCGCTCCTTGTGCCGCCCAGATTCTTGCCATTTCCAGGCCAAGTCCGCGTGACCCGCCTGTGATTACGACGCATTGTCCTCGAAAGTCGGGCAAAGGTTTTCTCATCACGCGACGAGCGAGCAGCAGGGCTCCTACGCCACACAATGAGATCCCAAGAGATTTCGTCAGCCTATTCATACCATGTACTCCTTCGGATGGTGATCAAGTCGTTGCATGCAGCCTCCAAGGGCCGCGCCCCAGACGACGTGTGCACCAATCATCAACAGTGTTCGCTGGACCGGGTGTTGTGTCGCGGGGCTCATGAGTCGCATGGCGGGCAACAGG
>JAKQLM010000657.1 GCA_029567145.1 Pseudomonadota bacterium | reverse complement strand
GGCAGCCTTGATCTGGGCGACAACCTTGGCAACCGCCAGATCGATGCCGCGCTTCAGGTCCATCGGGTTCATGCCGGCGGCAACGGCTTTCAGGCCGTCCTTGATGATGGCTTGCGCCAGCACGGTCGCGGTGGTGGTGCCATCACCGGCTTCGTCGTTGGTGCGGGAAGCGACTTCCTTCACCATCTGCGCGCCCATGTTCTCGAACTTGTCGGCCAGTTCGATTTCCTTGGCGACCGTCACACCGTCCTTGGTGATGCGGGGCGAGCCGAAGCTCTTGTCGATCACCACGTTGCGGCCTTTCGGGCCGAGGGTGACTTTGACAGCGTCAGCCAGGATGTTCACGCCGCGCAGCATGCGGTCGCGGGCATCGGTGTCGAATTTGACGTCTTTAGCAGCCATTATGATAGCTCCTTGAAAGGGTTGAATTCAGGCAAAGCGTAGGGTGGGCGATCCGCCCACCATCCGTCAGGAGATGATCCCGAGGATGTCGCTTTCCTTCATGATCAGCAGCTCTTCGCCGTTCAGGGTCACTTCGGTGCCCGACCATTTGCCGAACAGGATGCGGTCACCGGCCTTGACCGACGGCGCGATCAGCTCGCCCGAATCCTTGCGGGCGCCTTCGCCCACGGACACGATCTCGCCCTCGGCGGGCTTTTCCTTGGCGGTGTCGGGGATGATCAGCCCGCCCTTGGTCTTTTCGTCCGAGGCGATGCGCTTGACCAGCACGCGGTCATGCAGAGGTTTGAAAGCCATCTGGGGTACTCCCTTGAGTTTCCAGGTTTGATCTTGATTAGCACTCAGCTTGCCCGAGTGCCAACGGCGTTCAGTTAGGCAATCCCCCGCCCCAAGTCAACACCCTGGGCCGGGAATCGGTTTGCCTTTTCGTCGCCGCCTGCCACGATGCCCGGGACCGCGTTTTCCCTCTCTGACCAAAGGCCCGCATGACCCGCCTCCTTGCCCTTCTCGTTGCCCTCGTCTCGTTTCTGGCCGCCCCGGTCCTTGCGCAATGCGCCGGGCAGAACCTGTTCCAGCAGATGCCGCCCGACAAGCTGGCCGCATTGACCGCCGCCGCCGATGCCGTGCCCTTTCCGCGCGGCAATTACTGGCGGGCGACCAAGGGGGATGCGACCGTCACCCTGATCGGCACCTACCATTTCGACGATCCGCGCCACGACCCGACGCTTGCCACGATCACTCCGGTGATCCAGTCCGCCAGCACGGTCCTGGTCGAGGCGGGACCGGAGGAGGAAAAGGCGCTCAAGGACCTGATCGCCCGCGATCCCGGCAAGATGATGATCATGGACGGCCCCACGCTGCTAGAGCAGCTTCCCCCCGAGGTCTGGACCCAGCTTAGCCAGGCCCTGTCGCAACGCGGCATCCCCGGCTTCATGGCCGCCAAGTTGCAGCCCTGGTATGTTGCCGTCCTTCTGTCCGTTCCGCCCTGCGCCATGGCCCAGATGCAGGACCCCAAGGGCCTGGACGGTCTGGTCATCGACACCGCCGAAGCCGCAGGCGTTCCCGTGCGGGGGATGGAGCCGTTCGACACCGTCTTCAAGATCTTCGGCGACATGACCCAGGCCGAGATGGTGGCGATGATCCAGTCCACCCTTGCCGTCGAACCCCAGGCCGAGGATTACTCCGCCACCCTGGCCGACAGCTACTTCGCCGGGGAAAGCCGGATCATCTGGGAATACATGCGCGACGTCAGCTATGCGATGCCGGGCTATACCCGCGCTCAGGTCGATGCCGAATTCGCCCGGATGGAGCAATTGCTGATGGTGTCGCGCAACCAGGCCTGGATTCCGGTGATCACCAAGGCCGCCGCCGATGGCCCGGTCTTCGCGGCCTTTGGCGCGCTGCACCTGTCGGGCGAAAACGGCGTGCTGAACCTTTTGCAGAACGAAGGCTTCACGCTGGAACAACTGCCGCTGTGACTCTTCCCCGATGATCCTGCCCGGCCGCCTGACCCGCCTGACCGTGCTTGATCTCGGCCTGTTTCAGGTCCAGGGCGGCGCGCGGACGATCGGCATCCCCGCCTACCTGATGGAAACCGACCGGGGCGACCGGATCCTCATGGACACCGGCTTTCCCCCCGCCTACCTGACGGACACCGACCGCCCGGCGCAGGACGGCCTGCCCGCCTTTGGCCGCCTGCTTGACTTTCGCGCCGATCAGACCGCCCAGGGCGCGCTGGCAGCCCTTGGCCTGACGCCGCAGGACATCGCTTTGACCATCCTCAGCCACGGCCACATCGACCATGTGGGATCGCTGCATCTGTTCACCCACGCGCCGATCCTGATGACCGTCCGCGAACGCGCCGACCCCCGGCCCAGCTATTTCGGCACAGCGCGCCCGATGGACTGGCCCGACGCGCGCTATGTTCTGATCGACAGCGACACCCCGGTCTGCGAAGGCCTGACCCTGATCCCGACCCCCGGCCACACGCCGGGACATTTGTCGGCTCTTCTGGACCTGCCGCAGACCGGCCCGGTAATCCTTGCCGCCGACGCGATCAACCGCGCCACGGAGCCCGCCGAACACTTTGCCGACGCTGAAGATCCCGCCGCAGCAACATCCTCAGCCGACCGGCTCCTCGCGCTGCCCGGCCTTCTGATCTTCGGCCACGACCCCGCGCAATGGCCGGAGCTTCGCAAAGCCCCGGCCTTCTACGACTAAGCTACCTGTGCCCGCCTTTGCCTGGCACAAGCCCGCGCTTCAGCACCAGCTTCGACCCTTTCGGCTCGACCTGTCCGCGCAGCACCGACGGGTCAAAGCCTGGACGCTTCGGCAACGGTTTCAGTCCCGCCAAAGCGGGTTTTTCGATCTTCTTGTTCGGCATGATCATGCCCCTGTCTTGATAGTCCGGATCAGCCGGGTAAAAACCCGGCGGCGAACGGCCTCAGGCCGATGGCTGCTTGTCCATTCTCAGGGCACTCCTTGGGCATAGGGCTGCACATGGGGCGCGCAATCGGCACCCGCTCACGGCCCCCTCGGGGGCGTCAGACGGTCAGTTCCATGACACATCACTCCTCTGCCAAGGCGGCCAATATGCCACAAACGGCCCCGCGTGACAATCCGGTCGCCCTCGCCTATACCCCGCGCGAAACCGCCACCCATAGGTATCCCCATGACCACTCTCGTCTTCGGCCACAAATCCCCCGACACCGATTCCACCGGCTCGCCCATCATCTGGGCCTGGTATCTGAATGAAACCGGCACCCCGGCAAAACCCGTCCTTCTGGGCGAGCCGAACACCGAAGCCGCCTTCGTGCTGCGCCACTGGGGCCTGGACAAGCCCGCGATCATCGCGGACGTCACCGCTGACGACAAGGTCGTGATCGTCGACACCAACAACCCCGCCGAACTGCCCCCGTCGATCAACGAGGCCAAGATCCAGGGCATCATCGACCATCACCTGCTGGTCGGCGGCATCAAGACCAAGAATCCGATCGACATCACCATCCGCCCGCTGGCCTGCACCGCGACCATCATGCACGACCTGATGGGAGACCACGTCGCAAAAGCCCCGAAGCACATCAAGGGCGCGATGCTGTCCTGCATCCTCTCTGACACGCTGGAATTCCGCTCGCCCACCACCACGCCGCATGACCGCGCCGTGGCCGAAAAGCTGGCCGCCGACCTTGGCGTGAACCTGGGTGACCTCGCGACCAAGATGTTCGAGGCGAAATCCGACGTCTCCGCCTTCTCCGACGCCGAACTTCTGCGGATGGACAGCAAGGAATACAACGTCGCCGGCAAGGAACTGCGCGTCTCCGTCCTGGAAACCACCGCGCCCAAGATCGTGCTGGACCGCAAGGCCAGCCTGATGGCCTCGATGGAGGGCGTCGCCAAGGAAGACGGCGCGGATCAGGTCCTGCTCTTCGTCGTCGATATCCTGAAGGAAGAGGCGACGCTGCTGGTCCCGAATGATCTGGTCAAGCAGATGGCCGAGGCGTCCTTTGGCTGCACCGTCACCGGCGACACCGTCGTTCTGCCGGGGATCATGAGCCGCAAGAAGCAGATCATCCCGGCGCTGAAACTCTGACAAAAGCGGCGATGTGTCGGGCCTTGGTGCCCGACGCATAGCCGACGCATGCCAGACAGATGCCAGACGCTTAACTCTTCGTTCACACTGGCCGCCCTGGCCCCCTGAAAGGCCCCCGAATGACCGACATCATCCGCTCTCTTGCCGATCTAGCGGGCCGCCATGACGCGGTTTTCTGCGACCTCTGGGGCTGCCTGCACAACGGCAAGACCGCGTTTCCGGCGGCGGTTGCCGCCCTTCAGGGCTACCGCAAGGCGGGTGGAAAGGTCGTGCTTCTGACCAACGCGCCGCGCCCGATGTCTAGCGTTATCAAACAG
Source organism: Pseudomonadota bacterium (assembly GCA_029567145.1). Classification (GTDB taxonomy): domain Bacteria; phylum Pseudomonadota; class Alphaproteobacteria; order Rhodobacterales; family Rhodobacteraceae; genus Tabrizicola. Next base: position 1,558 of record JAKQLM010000657.1, on the reverse strand, counting down.
TTGGATGGCCTTGGCGCCCCCCGGGACTGCTGGGATATCGTCGTCACCTCGGGCGATGCCGCGCAGATGGGGATGCTGTCGGGGGCCGTGGGTCAGAAGGTCCACCACATCGGCGCGCCCAAGGATGAGGTTTTCTTCACCGACTTCGCCGATGATCTTGCGGCCTACGCGGCCTCGCAGCCTCCGATCCAGCGGGTCGACCTGAAAGACGCCGAAGGCATCGTCTGCACCGGCCTGCGCGATGATCTGACCGAAACTCCGGACGATTATCGCGCGGCGCTTCTACTGGGGAAAACTCTAGGTCTGCCAATGCTTTGCGCGAACCCGGACATTGTCGTGGACATGGGCGACAAGCGGCTTTACTGCGCCGGGGCGCTGGCGCAGATGTATGAAGCGATGGGTGGCACGGCGCTGTACTTCGGCAAGCCCCACCCCCCGATCTACGACCTTGCCCGTCGCCGCCTGGCCGAGCTTTCCGGCCTGTCGGACCCCGACATCCTGTGCATCGGGGACGGAATTTTCACGGATATTCAAGGCGGTATCGGTGAAGGGCTGGACACGCTGTTCATCACTGGCGGACTGGAGGCGGACCGGTTCGGCCCCGATGCCGAACACCCTGACTCTGATCTTCTGCAGGACTGGCTTGCCAGCCAGAACCTGTCGCCAAGCTTTGCCATGGGGCGGCTACGCTAGCGGACTGGCAACTTTAGTGCCCCGGGTGCCGCGATATTGAACTTTTATTGCGCAGCCGATTGTTCTGCGCTGCAGCATATGCTACGGTCCCCGCACCCACAGAAGGGATTCGGTAACCATGCTGGACAACATGCCCCGCGGCACGATCTGCATCGAAGACATCGAAATCGGCATGTCCCGGCACATCCTGAAAACCGTAACCGACCGGGATATCGAGCTTTTTGCCGAAATCTCCACTGACCGGAACCCGGTGCACCTGGATGAGCAATACGCCCAGGACACCATCTTCGCAGGCCGGATCGCTCACGGCATGCTGACGGCAGGCCTGATCTCGGCGGTGATCGGCGAACAACTTCCCGGACACGGCACCGTCTACCTTGGCCAAAGCTTGCGCTTCATGGCCCCCGTCCGCCCCGGCGACACCGTCCGCGCCGAAGTGACCGTCACCGCCATCGACCACGCCAAACGCCGGGTGACCCTTGAAACCCAGGCCGCAGTCGGTAAAACCGTGGTCCTGAAGGGCGAGGCGCTGGTTCTGGCGCCCAGCCGCAAGTTCGACTGACGGGGCAGACGCCCCAAAAGGGCGGGATGCTGCAGCATTATCAATGGCATGGGCTGGACCCGTCCACTCGGGGTGCCTCGGTTGCCATGGGCAACTTCGACGGCGTGCATCGTGGCCATCAGGCGGTGATCGATCTTGCACGTGGCCAGGGGCCCCTGGGAATCGTCACGTTCGAGCCGCACCCGCGACAATACTTCGCCCCCGATGCCCCCCCATTCCGCCTGATGAACGCCGAGGCGCGCGCCAACCGGCTGGCGCGGCTGGGGGTCGAACACCTGTTCCAGTTGCCATTTGACGCCACCC
>JAKQLM010000655.1 GCA_029567145.1 Pseudomonadota bacterium | reverse complement strand
GCCCCGCCCGAGGTGCAGCGCGACCGGGTCTTGCAGCGGGGTATGAGCGAGGCGGATTTCCAGATGATCCTTGCACGGCAACGACCGGACGCCGAAAAACGGGCGCGCGCGGATTACATCATCCCGACGACCAGCCTTCATGCCGCCCGCGTGGCGGTAAAGGATGTGCTGGCAGATATTCGCCGCCGGATTGCCAAGCATGCGTGAAATCGTTCTTGATACGGAAACCACCGGCTTTGAGCCCGGCGAAGGTCACCGGATTGTCGAGATCGGCGCTATCGAGCTTTTCAACCACCTGCCGACCGGGCGGACCTATCACCAATACATCAACCCTGAACGCGGCATGCCGGTCGGGGCCTTCGAGGTTCACGGGATCGGGCATGACATTCTGGAGGTGCCCGGAAAGGCGGTTCCTGGCGGGGTTACGTTGAAGGACAAGCCGGTTTTCGCCCGCATTGGGAAGGCTTTTCTGGATTTCATCGGCGAGGCTCAGCTGGTGATCCACAACGCCGCCTTCGACATGAAGTTCCTGAACCACGAGCTGGAGCGGGCGGGTCTGCCCGGCCTTCCGTTTGCCCGTGCCACTGATACACTGATGATCGCGCGGACCAAATTTCCTGGCTCGCCCGCCTCGCTTGATGCGCTGTGCAGGCGGTTCGGCATCGACAACTCCATGCGCGAAAAGCATGGCGCGCTTCTGGACAGCGAGATCCTGGCTGAGGTCTATCTTGAACTGATCGGGGGCCGACAGCCGGGACTGGTGCTGAGCAGCGCGGCCCCTGCGCCGGTCAAGGGGGCAATGGGCGATACGACCTGGCGTCCGCGTCCGCGCCCGGAACCGCTGGCCCCCCGGATCACGCCGGAAGAGGCCGCCGCGCACGAAGAGATGGTCGCAAAGCTGGGCGATGCGGCCATCTGGCGGAAAGAGGGCTGAGCCTTAGTTGACCTTTTCGGTCGCCTGCTGCTGCAGTTGCGCGCGGCGGGCAAGTTCCTGGCGGTAAAGCGCAAGGAAATCGACCGTGTCGACGTTCAGCGGCGGGAAACCGCCATCACGTGTGACGTCCGAGATGATCCGGCGCACGAAGGGGAACAGAAGCCGCGGACATTCGATCAACAGCATCGGATGCATCTGGTCATCAGACACGCCGTCGATGTGGAAGGTGCCACCATATTCCAGCTCAAGCAGGAAAAGCACATCGCCGTTGACCTTGTTCTTCGAGGTCACCTTGAACTTGGTCACCACCTCGTACTGGTTCGCCATTGGCCGCTTTCGCGCGTCCAGGCTGACCGCGACCTGCATGTCGGGCTGGACTTCGCCCGCGCTCAGGCCCTTTTGCACCACGAGGTTCTCGAACGACAGATCGCGCACATACTGCGCCAGAACCTGCATCTTGATCGGGGTCGGGGCGATGGCGGCACCGTTGCCAGCCGGAGTTTCGTCAGCCATGTCCATGCTCCTTGGCGGATTTGCGGCGTTCCTAGCAGGTCAGGTCACCCGCCTCAATGCCGGGTCCAGTCTGATGGCGGGCTGGACGGCTTGGTCGGATCGTTCGCGGGGGAACTGGACGGAACTTCGCGCCAGTCGCCTTCGACCACCTCGCTGCGCAGGATGACCGAAGCCCGTGACAGCCGCTTTGCAACCACCTTCAGGATCAGGCTGCGAAGCGGGGGGATCAGCAGCATCAGACCGATGAAATCGGTCAGAAACCCCGGCAGGATCAGCAGACCGCCCGCCAAAGCGACCATCGCCCGATGCGCAATCGGCGACAGCGGGTCGCGCATTTCCTGCATATCCTGGCTTAGCGCAACCGATCCGGTCATCGCGATGCCCTTGAGCACCACCAGCCCCAGCACGACCGCCGCGACCACCCAGGCCAGCGTCGCCCACAGCCCTATTGCGCCACCGATGGTGACGAACAAACCGATTTCGACCAGCGGAACCGCCAGAATTGCCAAAAGAACCCACATGTTATCTCTCCATCAGGTCGCTTTGACCTTCCCTAGGTAGACTTCGCCAGCACCCGACCCTACATAGGGACAAGCAGTCCATAATCCAATCCGAACGAAAAGCCTACTGAGGTCATAAATGAACGGGTCCCTGATCCAAATCCTAGTCCTGGCCGGGATCGCGATCTTTCTCATCCTGAAGCTGCGCTCTGTCCTGGGCACGCGGGACGGCTTTGAAAAACCGCCGATTCCGCTGGACGACGTGCGTCCCCAGGTCCGCCGTGACTTCGAGGTGATCGAGGGTGGCCCCGACCGTGACATCACCGATCACGCCGCCGACGGCTCGGACGCCGCCCGCGCCCTGGCCGAGATGAAGAAGGCCGAACCGGGCTTCATGGTCGGTCCCTTCCTGCAGGGCGCGCGCGGTGCGTACGAGATGATTCTGATGGCGTTCGAGAAGGGCGAGCTGGACAAGATCCGTCCGTTCCTGTCGGACGATGTCGAAGCCAGCTTTGCCGAAGCCATCGCCCGGCGCGACCAGGACGGCCTGACCATCGAGGCCAGCTTTGTCGGCATGAAGGAGCTGGCCCTGCACGACGCGACCTTCACCAAGGCCAGCGGCTTTGCGGAAATCTCGGTCCGGTTTGTCGGCGAACAGACCTATGTCGTGCGCAACAAGGCGGGGGAAATCGTCGAAGGCTCCCCGCGTGAGATCAAGAAATCCCGCGACATCTGGACCTTTGCCCGCCAGATGGGGTCGAACGACCCGAACTGGCAGCTGGTCGCGACCGGCGATTGATGCCAGCGGGATGCGCGCGTCCTTCCGCATCCTCGGGCTTGTGGCGGCGCTGATGGCCGCCACGCCCGCCCCGGCAGAGATGCTGGAATTCGACGCGCTGGACGGCTGGTACGACGACAACCATGTCGAGGCGTTGACCGCCTTCCTGCGCACCTGCGACCTGATCGACCAGCCCGACTGGAAACCGATCTGCGCCGTCGCCGCCGATGTGCCGCAAGACGACGCCTCGGCTCGCAGCTTTTTCGAGATGTTCTTCAAGCCGATGATCGTCGGCACGCCCCCCGCCCTGTTCACCGGATATTTCGAACCCGAACTCGACGGCTCTCCGGTGCGGTCCGGTCGGTTCCAGTACCCGATCTATCGCCGCCCACCCGATCTTCGCGACGGCACGGTCTATCATTCGCGTGAAGCGATCGAAGGCGGGGCTTTGGCCGGACGCGGGCTGGAACTCGCCTGGCTCGACGACCCCGTCGATGTCTATTTCCTGCAGGTCCAGGGCTCGGGCCGCATCCGCATGACCGATGGCACGGTGATGCG
>JAKQLM010000653.1 GCA_029567145.1 Pseudomonadota bacterium | reverse complement strand
CCACCACATGCCGGTTGTGGAACATCGCGGTGTTCTGGTCGATGGCGGGCAGGCGGCTGTCGGCCAGGCTGGCGAGGACCGTGGCGTGGATCGAATGGACGTGCATGACGCACCGCGCATGGGGCAGCGCACGGTGGATGCTGCCGTGCAGGCCCCAGGCGGTCGGGTCCGGCGCATCGGGGCGCGTCAGGGTGGTCGGGTCGTTGGCGTCGATCTCGACCAGCGAGGACGCGGTGATCCGGCTGAAGTGCCGCCCGTTCGGGTTGATCAGGAACCGGGTGCCGTCGGCGCTGGTCGCCAGCGAGAAGTGGTTCGCCACCGCCTCGTGCAGGTTCAGCCGCACGGTCCAGCGAAAGGCAGCGGCAAGATCCTGCCGAAGCGTCCAGTGGTCAAGGTTGGCATGGTGAGTCATCGGCTGGGCTCCTTCCCGGAATCGCCGGGACGTGCAACAAGTGCTGCATTCTGTCGGAAAATAGGTTAACTGCAGAGACGAATTCTGTAGCAGAAGCCCGAAAGGTGAGTCTTGCAACCCTGAAGCGGTATTGTGTCCGTTCCTCGGCAACCCTAGCCAGAATGTGGCGCATGCCCCGAAAATGACCCGCAACTTTCCTTGTTTCCGGCAAATCCTGTCCGCATTGCCGGGGTCCAAAGGACGGGATGTGGTGGAGGTAGTGCGCGTGCAGACATTTGTCGATGCTGGCCGGGTTGCGGCGATCATTCCCGCCAGCGGGACCAGGGTGATGTTGCTGACCAGCCAGCCCGAAGGCGATACAGCGCAGCGCCTTTCCGGCTATGGCAGCCTGGTCGAGGCGCGGCACCAGATGGCCGCCGCGCTGCAGGCGGTTCTGGACGACCCCCTGGGGTTCGATCTTTTCGTGATGGACTGTGACGGCTTTGGCGGGATGGACGGCGGCGAGGCGGCGATTGCGGCGCTGATCGCCCATGATGCGCGCATGCGGGTGATGCTGGTCAGCCGGGATTTCGACGTGCCGGCCTTTCCCCTGGGGCGGCGCACGGCGGTCTGTCTGCCGGCGGACGCGTCCGAAGACAGCTTTCGCCGCGGGTTTGTCCATGTGCTGCGCGACCGCGCGGCCGTGACGTATATGTAGCATGGGCCGGGGGCGGCCAAAGCCGCGCCCCGACGATGTCAGGTTCAGGCCAGCGCCAGATTGGTCGCGGATTCGCGACCGTCACGACCGGCTTCAATGTCGAAGGTGACCGGCTGGCCATCCTTCAGGCTGCGAAGGCCTGCCCGCTCCAGCGCGGTGATGTGGACGAACACGTCCTTCTTGCCGCCTTCCGGGGCGATGAAGCCGTAGCCTTTGGTTTCATTGAACCATTTCACGGTGCCCTTGGCCATCGTGAAGTCTCCTGTCTAGTCTGCCGCCCGCGGAAGTGCGGCGGCCCGGCCCCGTCAGCTAGTGTCGATTGCTGTGGCCGATGGTCGGAGACAGTGGTCGAAAAGTTAACGTCGCCTGAAAATTCTCTCACAAGTTGCCGGGGAATCCAAGCCCTTCGCGCCTTGGGCGCGGGCGGGTGGTTTCACGCTGTGCTGCACGGGCAAATGGGTCTATGCTGCGCTGCAGCATAGGGGAGATTCGCGATGGGCAAGGTCGTGACCGTGGCGCAGCAGAAGGGCGGGTCGGGCAAGACCACGATCGCGGTCAACCTGGCGGTGGAGTTTCAGCGCCGGAGGCTGCGGGTTGCATTGCTGGACACCGATCCGCAGGGCAGTCTTGGCCGCTGGTTCCTGTCGCGGCGCGAACGGCTGGGCGAGGCGGGGATGGAGTTTTCCACCGCCTCGGCCTGGGGGGTCAGCTATGAGTGTGAAAAGCTGAAGAAACTGGCGGATGTGGTGATCGTCGATACCCCGCCGAAGGTGGACGCCGACCTGCGGCCCGCGCTGCGCGAGGCGGACCTGGTGATCGTGCCGGTGGCGGCGTCGTTGGTGGATCTTTGGGCGACGGACGGGGTCTTCGACCTGATCGGCCGCGAGGGGCGGCGGGCGGTGATCGTGTTGAACCGGGTCAAGGCGGGCACGCGGCTGGGTCTTGAGGTCGCCGAAGCGGCAGGCAAGGTCGGTGGAGTTGCGGGGGCCACGCTGGGGCAGCGGGTGGTCTATGCCGAGACTTTGGGGACCGGCCTTGGGGTGGCCGAGGTGCGCGGGGTCGCGGCGGCGGAGGTGACCCGGCTGGCGGATGAGGTGCTGGGGCTGCTGGGGTAGCTTTCCACAGTGGACAGTTCAGAATTGTCGTCTGATTTCAGCGGGTTGGTTGTGGGCGTCAAGATTTTGGAAAGGTTTGCCCCGGACCGCGAGGGAACCCGGCCCGGGGCAACTGCCGGTCAGAAAACGTCCAGCAGGTAAAGAACGATGATGATGGGGATCGGGATGCCGATCAGCCAGGCAAGTGCGCCTTTCATGGGGAAGTCTCCGGTTGTTTGGTTGCCGGGTCAACGCGGAGGGGGTGGGGGCGGTTCCCTGGGGGGGGCAGATGGGGCTGGTGTGGCTGCAATGCGCACGGCAGATGGTTGGCTCGCTATAGCAAACCCTAAGATGGGTATTTTGGCGGAGGGCCCCCACCCCTGCCCCTCCCCACGAGGGGGAGGGAGGCCTGGGGTTGATTGCGATCCCGGTCAAGGGGCCGTGAGAGTGGGGTCAGCGGGCGAACCGCTTGTACTTCACCCGCTTCG
>JAKQLM010000647.1 GCA_029567145.1 Pseudomonadota bacterium | reverse complement strand
CCACCGGCAAGGTGGTGATCCGGGTTCAGCAGCCGTAGCCGCAGCGCAGTTCCGACAAGAGCAGGTCCACCGCCTCGTCCTTGCGGCGGGTGGCGGTGTACAGCGCCAGTTTCATCTCGCCCAGCGCGGGAAGCTGGTTGTCTCCGGCGATGATTTCGGTCCCCTCGGGGATGCTGCCGGTCATCCGGGCGGAAATCGCCAGATCGGCGGCCACGGTCGCCTCGACCGCCTGTTCGCTTTCGCCGCCGGTCGCCAGGTCCCAGGCGATGCCCGCTGCATCCAGCGCGGCCTGCGCGCGCGGGCGGAAGATGCAGGTGTCCTTGAACCCCAGCCGCAAGGGCCGCCGCTGCCAGGCATTGCCCCCCGGCGCGCCCACCCAGACCAGCGGGCGCGCGCCCAGCACCTCGGCCCCCGGATCGGGATGTTCCTCGGTCGTCAGGATCACGTCGAACTCGCCGCGGGCAAAGTCCTCTTTCATCAGGACGGTAAAGGACGACACCAGGTTGACCTGCACCATCGGATAGGCCTGCGCCATCCGCCGCAGGATGCCGGGGATCACCGGATAGACCACGTCATGCGGCACCCCCAGCCGGATCGCCCCGCAGCAGGCGGTCGAGGCAAAGCGGGACAGCACCTCGTCGTTCAGCGCCAGCATCCGGCGACCGTAGGACAAAAGCTGCTCGCCTTCGGCCGACAGGGCCAGCTTGCGCGCGGCGCGCAGGAACAGCTGCAGGCCCAGCGACTCCTCCAACCGCTTGATCTGCATGGAAACGGCGGACTGCGTCAGGTTCAGATACCCCGCCGCGCGTGTTACGCCACCGACATCGGCGACGGTTACGAAAGAGCGGATGGCGGCAAGGTCAAGGTTGCGGGGCATATCACAGTTCCTGATGGATGATCGCACAATCATTCGTTTGAAGAATGTGCCACGCAGGCGCAGATTGATCAAGAGATTTGAACACACCACAGCAGCCCATCACGCCCGTGAATGCACGGCAGGAGGTTTCCGATGCAGACCCACCCCGCAACCCGCTCTGACATCCGCTCTGACATCCGCTCTGGCACCCACTCTGGCACAGGTGTCGGCCGACCCGGCATTCTGGCCCAGGTTCTGGCCCGTCTGACCACAGGCCTTGCCCTGCGCAAACACCGCCGCGCGCTCTTGACCCTGGACCCGCACCTTCTGCGCGACATCGGCCTGTCCGAAACCGAGGCCCGCCGCGAGGCCGAGCGTCCGTTCTGGGACGTCCCGGTACACTGGCGCGGCTGACGGGTCGCCCGGGTATATTCTACGTGCGCGCGAGGCGGTGCTTGAAATTGCGGTCAACCATGCCGATATTCACCGCACGAGGTCGCGCCGGCTCCCCCGGCGTTGCCCTTAGGGACAACATCGGAGGCTTCTATGGCTCAATATGAAACGATCCGCAGCGTTGGCGTGAATGCCGGCGTGCGCATCGACGAAGGGCTTCGCGCCCATATGAACAAGGTCTACGGGCTGATGTCCGTGGCGATGCTGGTGACGGCGGGTGTGGCTTGGGCGGTCGGCACCACCGACGCGCTGCTGGCGATCTTCATTGACCCGATGACCTTGCGCCCGAATATCAT
>JAKQLM010000573.1 GCA_029567145.1 Pseudomonadota bacterium | reverse complement strand
GTGCCAAAGCGGCTGCGGGCCAGGTGGCCCTGGCGGCGGGTCAGCCAGCCAAGCGCGACCAGCGCGGTGACCGGGCCGGTGCAAAGCAGCGTGCCAAGTCCGGCGTTCAGGATCAGCCTGCCCAGGCGGGAAAGGCGACCGGGGCCATCGGCGGCCTGGTTCCGGCGCAGGAAATCGGGGGTTCGTGCGGTCACAGGAAGGCCCCCTCGATGGCGGCACCTTCTGCCCGGTCAGCGGCAAAGCCCATTGCGGCGGCGATGGTCGGCGCAATCGCGGACTGGTCCACCGGCGTGTCAACCGTGCCCTTGCCGATGCCGGGGCCGAAGATCACGGCCCAGGTCTCATGCGCCGAGCGCGAGTTGAAATGGTGCTGGAACGGCAATTCTGCCAGGGGATTGGTGTCGCGGCCACAGTCGGGGGTGATCACGAAAATCGTGTTGTCGCGGTAGAACGGGTCGGCATCCGCCGCCGCCACCAGCCGCTGCAGGCCTTCGTCGATGATCGCGATGGCGCGGGTGTAATGGCTGGCGTTGCCCCAGTGGACATAATCGGGGTCCTGGTAGTTCACCATCATCAGCCGGGGTTTCAGATCTGCCATGGCGCGGACCGACAGCTCGGTCAAAAGCCGGTCGCCGCGCGGGTTCTTGAAGCCGGAGTCGCCAAAGCCTTGCCGCCAGCGCGCCCAGAAGGCGGTCACCTCTGGCGAGGGGTCGGGCGTGGACCCCCTTGGATCCTGGGTCAGCAGGGTGGCGCGTTCCTCTTGCACCTTCAAAAGCTGGTCTTCGGGCAGCTTGCCTTCGGCCAGTTGCATGGCGGTGCGGTAGAGCTTGTAGCGGTGCAGCGACAGCATTTCCGACCGGAATTCGATGCCGAAATGGTCGCCCGCGCCGAAGGTGAAGAACTCTTCCTGCGGCCGATCCTCGCCGTTGATCAGCAAGACCTGATGCGAGGGGATGTCATAGGCGCGGCGCAGGTATTCGAACAGGGTCGGCTCGGTCGGCTCCAGTCGGTCGCTGACGGCAGAGAGTTCGCGATAGGCCAGATAGCGCCCGGTCAGAAGGTTCAGCGTGCCTTCGGCGTGGCTGGTGTTTACGCCCTCCAGCTTGTCGATGCGCAGGTCGGGAATGAAGGTGCCGCGCGGGGCCAGGCTGTGACGCAGGAACGGGGCCCAGGTGGCGGCCTCGTCAATCGTTTCGGCCCGACGCACGCCGCCGCCAAAGCGGACTAGGATGACATTCGGCCCGGTATAGGCGCGGGGTTGCGAAAACACGGGAAGCGGGGCGGCCAGACCGGCGGCCAGGCCAAGGGTCCCAAGGGTAAAACTGCGGCGGTCCATGCTGCCTCCGACATTGTTAATAGGCTTAACATTGCACGAAAGCGCCGGTCTGGCGAGTGATTCTTTGCCAGCGCCGGAAATGCCGAAACCCCGAAGCCAAGGCCCGGGAGCATCCAAGTTCACTGTTTGTCAGGATGGTGGGCGATCCTGGAATCGAACCAGGCATGAGTCGCCTCGGCGGAGTTACAGTCCGCTGCCACACCTTGTAGCATATCGCCCACTGCGGCGTCGTGTACTCAAGGGGGCGGGGGGCGTCAAGGGTGGTGGGCCAAGATTTCGGCTTGCATCGGGCGGCGTTGGCAGGCCAAGGTCCGGGCCTGAATTTCGGGGGTTTGCGAATGGCAGCGGGCGGAAAGAAGCCAGCCTGGGTGGTGGAAAAGGAACGCGGCGAACGGCGCGAGGCGCGGGAAACCGTGTGGCTGTTCGGCCTGCACGCGGTGCGCGATGCGCTGGCCAATCCGCGCCGGGAAAAGCTGCGGCTGGTGGTGACGAAGAACGCGCTGGACAAGCTGGAGACGGCGGTCGCGGCCTCGGGCATGGCGCCGGACGTGGTGGAGCCGCGCAATTTCAACGTGCCGATTGACGAAGGATCGGTGCATCAGGGTGCGGCGGTCGAGGTCAAGGCGCTGAACTGGGGCAAGTTCCAGGATGTCTGTGCCGCCGGTGAAGGCCTTCCGCTGGTGGTCCTTCTTGACCGGGTGACGGACCCGCATAACGTGGGCGCGGTCCTGCGCTCGGCCGAGGTGTTCGGCGCGCGAGCGGTGATTGCGCCGAAGCATCACTCGGCCCCGGAAACCGGCGCTTTGGCCAAGACGGCCAGTGGTGCCCTGGAGCGGCAGCCGTACCTGAAGGTCACCAATCTGGCCGAAGCGATGGACGAGTTGAAGGACATGGGGTTCACCCTGATCGGGCTGGACGGCGAGGCGGCGGTCACGCTGGAGGCGGCGGTGGCCGGGGTCGGCGGGCGGCCGATTGCGCTGGTCATGGGGGCCGAGGGGCCGGGCCTGCGCGAAAAGACCCGCGAAACCTGCGATGTGCTGGCGCGAATCCCGTTTCAGGGGGCGTTCGGCAGCCTGAACGTGTCGAACGCGGCGGCGGTGTCGCTGTATGCGGCGGCGGCGGCGCTGGGCAAGCCGTGATCACAACTGCGCGACAGGTCTTTAACCGGTCATTCAGCTTTCTAAATGAAAGTAAGGAGGCCGGGCCGGAACCCCGTCCTTTTCTTCACTGTCCCTCGTTCCGCGACTGGCGCCCGGGGTCACCCCTGGGCGCCTTTTTCATTGGGTGACCCATGCCAAGCGATAGCGAAATCCGTGAAATCTTGAACTCTGTCAAGACGATAGCAGTGGTCGGCTGGTCGCCGAAAGCCGACCGTCCCAGTCACGGCGTTGCGGCCTTCCTGGCCGGGCGGGGGTATCGGGTGATCCCGGTCAATCCGGGGCAGGCCGGGCAAGAGGCGCTGGGCGAGACGGTGGTGGCGACACTGGCCGAAGCGGGCCCGGTCGATATGGTCGACATCTTCCGCCGCAGCGACGAGGCGGGCGCGGTGATGGACGAGGCGGTTGCGGTCGGTGCCAAGGTGGTCTGGACGCAGCTTGGCGTCGTGGACGAGGCTGCGGCGACGCGCGCGCGGGCGGCGGGGCTGAAGGTGGTGATGAACCGCTGCCCGGCGATCGAAATCCCGCGGTTGGGGCTTTGAGAGCCGGAATTTTCAAAAATTCCGGTCCGATTTCTTTGAAGAAATCGGCCTAGCGCCCGGCCTTTTCCGCGATGCCCGAGGTGCCGTCGCGGCGGTCAAGCTCGGCCAGCACATCGGCCAGGGTCACATCCCGCGCGGCCAGCATGACCAGAAGGTGATAGATCACGTCCGCCGCTTCTGCCGTCAGCCGGGCGCGGTCGCCCTTGACCGCTTCGATGATGGCTTCCACCGCCTCTTCCCCGAACTTTTCGGCGCATTTTTCCGGCCCCATGGCCAGCAATCTTGCCGTCCACGAGGTTTCCGGGTCCTTACCCTTGCGGGCGGCGATGGTGGCGGCGAGGGTTTCCAGCGTCATGACAGCCTCATGGGGATGCCGGCGGCGGCCATGTGGGCCTTGGCCTGACCGATGGTGAACGTGCCGAAGTGAAAGATCGAGGCGGCAAGGACGGCGCTGGCGTGGCCTTCGGTGATGCCCTCGACCAGGTGGTCCAGGGTGCCGACGCCGCCGCTTGCGATCACCGGAATGTCCACCGCATCGGCGATGGCGCGCGTCAGGGGCAGGTTGTAGCCGCCCTTGGTGCCGTCGCGGTCCATGCTGGTCAACAGGATTTCACCCGCGCCCTTTGCGGTCACGAGGCGGGCGAAGTCCACCGCGTCGATGCCGGTCGCGCGGCGGCCGCCGTGGGTAAAAATCTCCCATTTTCCGGGGCTTGTGGTCTTGGCGTCGATGGCCACGACGATGCACTGTGACCCGAAACGGTCGGCGGCTTCGGCCACCACATCGGGCCGGGCGACGGCGGCAGAGTTGAAGCTGACCTTGTCTGCCCCCGCCAGCAGAAGCTTGCGCACGTCATCCGGAGTGCGGACCCCGCCGCCGACGGTCAGCGGCATGAAGCACTGTTCTGCGGTGCGGGTCACAAGGTCGTACATCGTGGCGCGGTTGTCTTCGGTCGCCATGATGTCAAGAAAACACAGCTCGTCCGCCCCGGCGGCGTCATAGGCTTTCGCCGCCTGAACCGGGTCGCCCGCGTCCACCAGATCGACGAAGTTCACGCCCTTGACCACGCGGCCATTGGCGACATCAAGGCAGGGGATGATCCGGGTCTTGAGCATGGATGTTGAATGGCGCGGGTGGGGCGAAATGGCAAGGGTCTGCATCCTGCGGCCAGGTGCTGCGGGGTTGTTCCGGACAGGGGAAGGCGACGGGGCGCAACGGGGATGCCGCAGAGTCGGGCCGGTGGGCAAGTGATTGGGAACGCGGTGTTAATCCGGATCCTGACCTGGGTTGATGGCGTCTTTTTCCCGTCTTTCTGCTGTCTTTCTTCCGTCTCTACGCACGGGGGGCAGACGGGGTATTAACCTTGCGCTGCGAATCGCCCGGATCAGGTTGGCGGCCTGCCAGGAGCGCGGGGTGGTGATGCCCGCTTGCCCGGCGAGCCGGTTGCCGCTAGCCCTTGGCGAAGTGTCGGAACAGGAGAGTGCAGAGCGTGCAGAAGATCATTCTGATTGCGGTGGCGGTGGTTGTCCTGTCGCAGGGGATTGCCTTTTTGAACGACAGCTACCCCGAGGGCGGCTTTGTCGGGGCGTCAAAGCGGACCGAGGTGTATCAGATGATGGCCAGCCGGGGCGAGGATGTGGCCGTGGCGCTGCGGTCGGTGACGCCGCGTTGTTTCGAATCCGTGACGGGGCAAACCGCGTCGCCCTTGGCGGCCGAGATGTTCGGCGAGGTGTTGGCCGGTCTGACCACGATGCCATCGGCCAAACTGGGCAAAGAGCCGACCGAGGCCGAAATCGGCGACCATCAGGCGCAGAACATGGCGGCGCTGGTTGCCAGCTTTGCGCCAAAGCTTGCCGCACTGACCGAATCCGAACGCGCCGCGTTTGACCAGAACCAGTCGGCCCTGGAAGACCGTGCGCCGGCGATCGTGGCCTGCGCGCTTGAGGCGGCGCATGACAGGCTTGGGGCTGGGCAGGCGAACGGATAGGGGGCCGACGCGGCCTTAGGCCTTTAGCGCGGCAAGCGCTGTCGCCAGGTCAATCGCCCCGTCATACAGCGCGCGGCCCGAGATCGCGCCTGCGATGACGCCGGTGTCGCGGAGGGCGAGGAGGTCTTCCATCCGGGAAACGCCGCCGCTGGCAATGACCGGGATGGAAACGGCGCGGGCAAGCGCCTTGGTCGCGTCGATGTTGGGCCCCTGCATCGCGCCGTCGCGGTCGATGTCGGTGTAGATGATCGCGGCCACGCCTGCGTCCTCAAAACTGCGGGCAAGGTCGGTGACCAGGATGTCGGTCTCGGTCGCCCAGCCTTTGGTCGCGACACGGCCCTTGCGGGCGTCAATGCCAACGGCGACCTGACCGGGGAAGGCTTTCGCCGCCTCTCGCACGAGGGCGGGGTTTTCCACGGCGACGGTGCCAAGGATGACGCGGGCAAGACCCTTGTCCAGCCACATCGCGATGGTCGCCATGTCGCGGATGCCGCCGCCAAGCTGGGCGGGGACGGTGACGGCGGCAAGGATCGCCTCGACAGCCGCGCCGTTCACCGGCTGGCCCGCGAAGGCGCCGTTCAGGTCGACAAGGTGCAGCCACGCGCAGCCGGCGGACTGGAAGGCCAGCGCCTGGGCGGCGGGGTCGTCGCCGAACACGGTCGCGGCACTCATCTCGCCGCGCAGCAGGCGGACGCACTGGCCGTCTTTCAGGTCGATGGCTGGATACAGGATCATGGGCAGGCCCCCGGTTCGGTCGCGCGGTCTTTGGCATGGGGCGGGCCGAATGAAAAGCCGCCAGACGCGACCCCACGTCACGCTTGATCGGATTTCCAAGCGGCGCAAAGCATGGCGCATCTCTTGGGAGGAGGACTTTCGATGAAGACCATGCTTATCGCCGCCGCGCTGGCGGTTCTTGGCACCAGCGCTTTCGCCGATCCGGTAGAGGGCCTGTGGCAGACCAAGAAGGACGACAACGGCAACTTCGGCCATGTCGAGATCAAGCCCTGCGGGCCTGCGTTCTGCGGCGTGCTGGTCAAGGCGTTCGACGGCGCGGGCAAGGAGATCGCCAGCGATAACATCGGCCGCAAGATCGTCTGGGACATGGTGCCCTATGCCGACGGGCTGTATGACGACGGCAAGATCTATTCGCCCGACCGTGACAAGGAATACAACGGCGACATGACCCTTGCGGGCAACAACCTGTCGGTGCGCGGCTGCGTGCTGGGCATCTGCCGCGATGGTGGGACCTGGAAGCGGGTGAAGTAAGCGGCAGGTTTCGGGTCGCCATTGCCCGGCATGTCGGGCAGGAAGGCGGCATGAAACGCACCGACTGGATACTTCTGTGGACCCTCTCTTTGCTTTGGGGAGGGTCCTTTCTGTTCAACGAACTGGCCCTGGCCGGCTTGCCGCCGATCAGCATCGTCTGGGGCCGGGTGGCGCTGGCCGCGGTGGTGCTGGGGCTGGTGGTGCGCGCTTCGGGGCAGGGGATGCCGGGGCGTGCGGTGTGGCCGGCGCTGGCGGTGATGGGGGTGTTGAACAACCTTGTCCCCTTCACGCTGTTCGTGCTGGCCCAGGGCCAGATCACCGGGGCCTTGGCCAGCGTGCTGAACGCGACGACGCCCTTGTTCACGGTCCTGGTGGCGCATGTGGCGACGGCGGATGAGCGGCTGACCCCGGCAAAGGCGGCGGGCGTGGGCCTGGGGTTCGCGGGCGTGGTGGCCATGATGCTGGGCGAGGACCTGGGGGGTGAAATCCTGGCGATCCTGGCGTGCCTGGGGGCGGCCATGTCCTATGGCGTGGCCGGGGTCTGGGGGCGGCGGTTCCGGTCGGCGGGGGTGACGCCCCTGCAGACGGCGGCGGGGGTGGTGACGTGCAGTTCGGTGATCCTGACGCCGGTCTGGCTGGTGGTGGACCGGCCCTGGGCGCTGGACTGGCCGGGCTGGGTTCCGGTCCTGGC
>JAKQLM010000505.1 GCA_029567145.1 Pseudomonadota bacterium | reverse complement strand
AATCGTGCTTTTCGGCGACCAGGGCCGTGCCATCGGCGGGCATCCCGCGCCGGGCGATATAGGCGGGCGCGGCGCACAGGATACGCGGGCAATCGGCGATGGTGCGGACCTTCAGCGTCGAATCCTCCAGATGCCCAAGGTGGAAGGCCACGTCGATGCCTTCGGCGACCACGTCGATGCCCCGGTCTGACAGGCGCAGGCGGACGTCGATCTGGGGGTAAAGGTCCTTGAACGCGGGCACGCGCGGAGCAATCAGCCGCCGCCCGATGCCAAGGGGCGCCGCGACAAAGATCGTGCCGCGCGGGTTCTGGGTCACATCCATCACGGCGGATTCGGCGTCGTCGATCGCCTCCAGCACCCGGCGCGCCCCGTCATAGAAGATGCGGCCATTCTCGGTCGGCTGCAGGCTGCGGGTGGTGCGGCTGAAAAGCCGGACGCCAAGGTGTTTCTCAAGCTCGGAGATCCGGGCCGAGGCGACGGCGGGCGAGGTGCGCTGGTCGCGGGCGGCGGCGGACATGCTGCCAAGCTCGTAAACCCGGACGAACATGCGGATGTTGTTCACATAGGACATATGGGGTCCATTCTTCGGCACCGGTTGAAAGTGATGCGGGCTTTCTATGGATTAACAGAAAGGTGCCCCGCGGGATAGCTTTTTGGCACATCCTTGGGGAGGCTGGGCTATGTATGATTGGGTTGTCCTGTGGGAATGGGTCGAGATCGCGGCGCGCTGGCTGCATGTGATCACGGCTGTCGCCTGGATCGGATCAAGCTTTTACTTCATCGCGCTGGACCTTGGCCTGCACCGCGACCGCAACCTTGCAAGCGGCGCGGATGGCGAGGAATGGCAGGTCCATGGCGGCGGGTTCTATCATATCCAGAAATATCTGGTCGCCCCTGCCTCGATGCCTGACCACCTGGTGTGGTTCAAATGGGAAAGCTATGCCACCTGGCTGTCCGGTTTCACGATGCTGGTGCTGGTATACTACATGGGGGCCGAGCTGTTCCTGATCGACCCGACAGTGATGGAACTGACGGTCTGGCAGGCGGTGGCGATTTCGCTGGCCTCGCTGGCCTTTGGCTGGATCGCCTACAACACGATCTGCAAGGTCTTCGTGA
>JAKQLM010000476.1 GCA_029567145.1 Pseudomonadota bacterium | reverse complement strand
CCCCTCCGTCTCGGCCCTTGCCGAAGCCGTTGATCACGTCTTCACCTGCCTGCCCAGCCCCGCCGTCTCCGAGGCGGTGCTGGCCGAACTGATGACCGGCCTGCAGCCCGGCGCCACCTGGATCGAGAATTCCACCCTTTCCCGCGACGACGTGCTGCGGCTTTCGGGCCTGGCGCGGACCGGCGACATCCGCCTGTTGGAGGCCCCGGTGACCGGCGGAGTCCACCTGGCCGCACGCGGAGAGATCACCGTGCTTCTGGGCGGCGACCAGGACCTGATCGACCAGCACCGCGCGGCGCTGTCGGTCATCGGCAACCGGATGTTCCACATGGGGCCCCTGGGATCGGCGGCGATCATCAAGGTCATCACCAACATGCTGGCCTTCATCCACCTGAAAGCCACCTCCGAGGCCTTGATGCTGGCCAAGCGCGGCGGCCTTGACCTTGCGCAGTCGTGGCACGCGATCCAGGCGTCATCCGGCAACAGCTTTGTCCATGAAACGGAAGGCGCGCTGATCCTGAACGGCAGCTACGATATCGCCTTCAACGTGGACCTCGCGCTCAAGGACCTTGGGTTCGCGCTTGGGTTCGGCAAGGAATTCGGCGTGCCGCTGGACCTCGCCTCGATCACCAACCAGACCTATGTCGCGGCGAAAGCGGCCTTTGGCGGCGAGGCGCAGTCGCCGATGATCGCCAAACTGCTGGAGGATCTGCTGAAGACCGACCTTCGCGCCCCCGGTTTTCCGGCCCGGCTGGAATGACCCGATGACCGACAGTGCTGCCACCCGCGCGGCCCGGCTGCTGCACCACCGCAAGGCGGGCCTGACGCCCGGCGACCCGATCGCAGCCCCGATCGTCCCCGCCTCCACCTTCCACCTGCCCGCGAACGGGACCGGAGCCTACAACTATTCCCGCGCCGGAAATCCCGGCTGGACCGAGCTGGAGGCCGCCCTCTCGATCCTGGAGGACGCCGAAACCGTCGCCTTCCCCTCGGGCATGGCGGCCATCGCGGCCGCGCTCTTTGCCTGCCTTCGGGCGGGGGACACGGTGATCCTGCCGGCCGACGGCTACTACGTGACCCGGGTGCTGGCGACCGATTTCCTGGCCGGTCTTGGCGTCACCGCCCGGATGCTGCCGACCGCCGAGTATGACACGGCGGACCTGACCGGCGCGGCCCTCGTCTATATCGAAACCCCGTCGAACCCCGGGCTTGATGTCTGCGACATCCGCGCCGTGGCCGCGCGTGCCAGGGCGGCTGGCGCGCGGGTGGTGGTCGACAACACCACGATGACCCCCTACCTGCAGCGCCCGCTGGATCTGGAGGCCGATCTTGTCGTCGCCGCCGACACCAAGGCACCGGGGGGGCATTCCGACCTTCTGGCCGGTCACGTCGCGGGCCGCGATGCCGCGCTGGTCGCCCGGGTCCGCGACTGGCGCAGGCTGTCGGGCGCGACGCTGGGCCCGTTCGAGGGCTGGCTTCTGCACCGCGGGCTGGAGACGTTGGAGCTGCGGTTGGACCGGATGTGCGCCAGCGCCCAGATCATCGCCACCCGCCTGGCCGCGCATCCCGCCGTGCTGGCCCTGCGCTATCCGGGCCTGCCGGGGGACGCATCGCACAGCAGGGTCGGCGGCCAGATGGTCAACGGCGGCTTTCTGATCGGCATCACCCTTGCCAGCGCCGCCGTGGCCGAACGGTTTCTGTCGGCCTGCCCCTATCTGGCGCAATCGACCAGCTTTGGCGCCACCCATTCCAGCGCCGAACGCCGGGCGCGCTGGGGGGATGCCGTGCCCGAGGGATTTCTGCGCCTGTCGGTCGGGATCGAGCCGGTAGAGGTGCTGTGGCAGGCCCTCGACGCGGCGCTGGCAGGATAGGGACCAAAATTTTTCGAAAAATTTTGCAAATTCCTTCGAAGGAATTTGGTCCCTGGCGCTAAAGGCTGTCCAGGATCCTGACCGCTTCGCCCTGCACATCGGCCAGCTTGCTGCGATCCTCGCCGGGGAAGAACCGGGCGCGGGTGGCAGTGGCCATGCCGGCCGGTGTCGCGATCACGACGCGCGGCCCGTGTTTTGCCGTCTCGGCCTGCCAGCTTTGCGCCAGCGCGATCTGTGCCGCCTTCGTCGCGCCGTAGGCACCGAAGAACGGCTTTCCGGCCTGGGGATCGTCCAGAAAGACAGCCGTGCCGCGCTGTGCGGTCAGAAGCGGTTCCACCATCGGGATCAGCAGGCCGCAGGCGCGAATGTTGATCGCCACCGACTTGTCCCAATCCTTTTGATCAAGATGCCCGGCCGGGGCCAGGGGGGCCGCATGGATCGCCGCATGGACCCACAGCCCCAGACCGCCCCAACGGTCGTGGATGCTGCGGCAAAGGTGCCGCATCGCATCGTCATTGGTCACGTCCATCGGTGCCAGCGTCAGACCGCCCGCGCCCGGCAGACCCGCCCGCTTGACCCGGTCGTCCAGCTCTTCCAGCCCGCCGACCGTGCGGGCCACAGCCACCACCTGCCAGCCGCGCAGCGCCAGCTGTTCGGCCATGGCCGCACCAAGCCCGCGCGAGGCTCCGGTCACGAGGGCGACTCTGGCGGCGATCTTCTGGGTCATGCGTCGGTCCTTCTGGCGGCGTTGGAGCCTCCGGCGGGGATATTTAAGCCAAAGTGAAAGGGCAAGGGGGTGTCGACGTCAGCCCGTGCGACCATAGCCCGCAGCAAGCTCGGCCTGCCGGGTGCTGATGATCTGGCGAAGCAGCCCGTCGGGCAGGGGCCGGTCGGGCGTGAACAGGACGCCGGATTTCGAGGTCTTGAACGGGGTGCAGTCGATCAACGGGATGACCGTGCCGGAATGGGGATAAAGCCCAAGGTGTCTGGCAAAGGCCGCGTAGCCCACGACCATCTTGCCCTTCGGCCCCGGCTGGCGAAACCCGGGCATGGCGTAGGACATGACCTCACGGTGATCGGGGAGGAGGGTCTTGAGGCGGGCGCGCAGCCCGGTCAGGGCCTGACGCTGATCGTCGGGCAGGGCGGCGATATAGGCGTCGACCTCTGCCGTCACTCTGCCGCCTTCATCTGGAAGCCTTCCTCGATCTTGTCGGACGGGACCACCGGGTAGTCGCCGGAAAAGCAGGCGTCGCAATAGCGCGGACTGGCGGCATCGCGGCCCATCGCTTCGCCCGCGGCACGGTACAGCCCGTCAAGGCTGACGAACTTGAGGCTGTCGACTCCGATCCAGTCGCGCATCTCGTCTTCGGACATCGTCGCGGCGAGAAGCTTGGACCGTTCCGGCGTGTCCACCCCGTAAAAGCAGGGCCAGGCCGTGGGGGGCGAGGCGATGCGGAAGTGGACCTCGGCGGCGCCCGCCTCCAGGATCATGTCCTTGATCTTGCGGCTGGTGGTTCCACGCACGACAGAATCGTCGACCAGGATCACGCGCTTGCCCTTGATCAGCGCGCGGTTGACGTTCAGCTTGAGCCGCACGCCCATGTTGCGGATCGACTCGGACGGCTCGATGAACGTCCGGCCCATGTACTGGTTGCGGATGATGCCCATGCCGAAGGGGATGCCGGATTCATGCGCAAAGCCGATGGCCGCCGGGGTGCCGCTGTCGGGCACGGGGCAGACAAGGTCGGCATCGACCGGGGCTTCGCGCGCCAGTTCCACGCCGATCTGGCGGCGGGTCTCATAGACCGACCGGCCGCCGATGATGCTGTCGGGGCGGCTGAAATAGACGTTCTCGAAGATGCAGAACCGCGACTTCGCCGGGGTGAAGGGGCGGCTGCTGTCGATCTTGTTGCCTTCGATCACCACCATTTCGCCGGGTTCGATCTCGCGCACGAACTCGGCGCCGATGATGTCCAGCGCGCAGGTTTCCGACGACAGCGCCCAGCCGTGATCGCCCAGCCGGCCCAGGACCAGCGGGCGCACGCCCAACGGATCGCGCACGCCGATCAGTTTGGTCCGGGTCATCGCGACGACGCTGAACGCGCCTTCGACCCGGCGCAGCGCGTCCTTGATCCGCTCGGCCAGCGACTTCTGGATCGACCGCGCCATCAGGTGAATGATGCATTCGCTGTCGGACGAGGACTGGAAGATCGACCCGCGCTCGATCAGTTCGCGCCGCAGGGCCGCCGCGTTGGTCAGGTTGCCGTTGTGGGCAATGGCGCAGCCGCCCATCGAGAATTCACCGAAAAACGGCTGCACGTCGCGGATTGCGGTCGCGCCCTTGGACCCGGCGGTGGAATAGCGCACATGCCCGATCGCCAGCTGGCCGGGCAGGGTGTCCATCACGTCGGCCTTGGTGAAATTGTCGCGCACGTAACCGAAGCGGCGGGCCGAGTTGAAGCCCTGGTCGGGGTGGTAGCTGACGATCCCGCCCGCCTCCTGGCCCCGGTGTTGCAGGGCGTGCAGGCCAAGCGCCACAAAGGTCGAGGCATCCGCCACGCCGACCACGCCGAATATGCCACACTCCTCCTTCAGCTTGTCGTCATCGAAGGGATGAGAGCGGAAAATGGCCATGCGGTCCGAATCCTTCACGAGCAGCGTTTGGGCGGCTGCCGGTCATTTACGGCAGCCGCGCGGGGCTGTCACGCCCTGAAACGCCGGTTGGCCGTCACGGGTTCGTGGCAGGGGCCGCCGGGGTCGGGGCCGGAGCCGCCTCAGGTGCGGTTTCCGGAGCGGCTTCCGGGGTCACGGGGGCACCGCCCACGGCGCAGACATCGGTCAGGTCGTTGTAGCGGTCGACGATCCAGCCCGGGGCATCGGTCGGGATGTTCTGGTCGATCTGGGCCTGGAAGTTGGCAAAAACCAGCGCCGTGCGGCTTTCGTCGATCATCGGGATCGCCTGGTCCGACAGCACCCGGTCGTAGACGATGAAGGCGATCGCGATCAGCAGGACCCCGCGCGCGGCCCCGAACAGAAAGCCAAGCGCCTGGTCGATCCCGCCGATGGCCGACCGCTGCACCGCGCCGGAAAACAGCGGTGTGAACAGCGCGGCGACAATCAGGCCGATCACGAAGACCCCGGCAAAGGCCGCGACCACCGACAGTTCGCAGCTTTCCGACAGGAACTCGCCCACGACCGGCAGCTCCTTGACCAGGGGCTGCACGCCCGGGGCAAAGTAGTAGGCCGCGATGGCGGCACCGACCCAGCCGATGATGGCCATCAACTCACGCACCAGCCCGCGTGAGAAGGCCAGGATCGCCGAGACGAGGACGATCAGCGCAGCCCCACCATCAACTGCGGTCAAGTTTTCCATCTTCGGTCCCCAATTCGTTTTCCGCCAAGGCTTATCCCGCCCCGAACATTTCGCCCACAAAGGCCGTCAGGTCAGGCATCTGCCGGATCTGCATGCCTGCAGCCCCCTCGATCTTTGAATGAGAAGGCACTGTTGCCTGTGAGAAACCAAGTTTCGACGCTTCTTTCAACCTGTTTTCGGTCTGGCCCACCGGGCGCAGCGCGCCGGACAGGCTGATTTCCCCGAAAAGCACCATGTCTGGCGGAATTGCCACATCTTCGCGCGCCGACAAAAGCGCGCCCGCGACGGCAAGGTCGGCGGCAGGCTCGCTGACTCGCAACCCCCCGGCGACGTTCAGAAAAACGTCAAGGCCGGTGAAGGGGATGCCGCAGCGCGCCTCCAGCACGGCCAGGATGGTGGACACGCGGCCCGAGTCGAGGCCCACCACCGTCCGGCGCGGGCTGGCCAGGGTGGAGGGGGCGACCAGCGCCTGAATTTCGGTCAGGACCGGCCGCGTGCCCTCGATCCCGGCAAAGACCGCGCTGCCCGGGGCGGGCTGGTCGCGGTTGGCCAGAAAGAGGGCCGAGGGGTTCGGCACCTCGGCCAGCCCGCCGCCGGTCATCTCGAAGACGCCGATCTCGTCCGCCGGGCCAAAGCGGTTCTTCACCGCGCGGAGGATTCGGAACTGGTGGCCGCGCTCGCCCTCGAAATACAGGACCGTATCGACCATATGCTCGACCACCCGCGGCCCGGCGATCTGGCCGTCCTTGGTCACATGGCCGACCAGCACGATGGCCACCCCACGCCGTTTGGCAAAGGTCACCAGCTCATGCGCGGCGGCGCGGACCTGGGACACGGACCCGGGTGCCGCCTCGACCGAATCCAGCCACATCGTCTGGATCGAATCGATGATCGCCAGCGCCGGGCGTTCGGCATCCAGCGTCGTCAGGATGTCGCGCAGATTGGTTTCGGCCCCCAGCTGGACGCTGGCATCCGTCAGCGCCAGCCTTTGCGCCCGCATCCGCACCTGCGCCGCCGCTTCCTCGCCCGAGATATAGAGACATTTCAACCCCTTGCGGGCGAAACTGGCCGCCGCCTGCAGCAGCAGCGTCGATTTCCCGATGCCGGGGTCCCCGCCCACCAGAATGGCCGAGGCCGGGACCAGCCCGCCGCCCAGCACCCGGTCCAGCTCGTCAATGCCAGAGGATGCGCGCGGCGGGGCCGGTTCTTCGGTGGCCAGATCGGACAGTGGGATCACCCGCCCCTTGGCCCCCAGCGACTTTGGCCCGGTGGACAGCGGGGCCTCTTCGACCACGGTATTCCAGCCGCCACAGGCATCGCATTTGCCGGTCCACTTGCGATAGCTCGCGCCGCAGACCGAACAGGTGAACGAATTGGTGGCTTTGCTCATGCCGCTTTAGTGCCCGGAAAGGGCATTGGCATCAAGGTCGGCATATCAAGGCTTAGCCTGGGGCTTTGAACGCCACGAGATCAGGATCGACGCCAGGATGCAGGCGCTGAACAGGTACAACCCCCAGGCCGTCTCGATCGTCACCATCCCTGCGCCCTTCACGATCACGATGTACAGCGCGATCAGAAAGACATCGGCCATCGCCAGCTTGCCCAGGATGTCCAGGACGGGCTTGGTCTTGGGGGAAAGCAGGTCCCAGTGCAGCAGCGCCAGGCCAATCGTCTTGGCATAGGGCGCGAAGATCGCCAGGAAGGTGACCGCCAGCGCCAGCACCGCGTCCGAGTCCCACAGGCTTTGCAACCCGGTGATGACGCTGATCTCGTCCATCCCGAAGATCGGCAGCAGGGCCGCGCGGAGGAGGGGCGCGAACCAGGCGATGGGAAACAGGATCAGGAGGGCGAGGTTCAGGTATCTCATCGGTCGGTCCCGTGGCTGGCGGCGGACTGGAGGGTTTCACACCCTCCAGACCTCCCGTGGGATATTTGTGCAGAGAGGAAGCACAATTTTAATCAAAGTGTCAGGATCACCGCACGCTGGCAATCGGACCTTCGGCGCGGCCGTGGATGAACTGCTGCACGTAAGGGTCTGGTGTCGCATCCATTTCCGAAACCGGCCCCGTCCAGCGGATCACGCCCCCATGCAGCATCGCCACGTTGTCGGCAATCGCGCGGACGGAGGACATGTCATGGGTGATCGTCATCGCGGTTGCGCCCATCTCCACCACGATCTCGCGGATCAGCTCGTTGATGACGCCGGCCATGATCGGGTCAAGGCCCGTGGTGGGTTCGTCAAAGAAGATGATCTCGGGTTCTGCGGCGATGGCACGGGCCAGGCCCACGCGCTTTTGCATGCCGCCGGACAGTTCGGCGGGGAACAGGTCGGCGGTTTCGGGCTTCAGGCCGACCCGGCGCAGCTTTTCAATGGCAATCTCGCGCGCCTGGGCTTTGGGTAGGGCCTTCGGGCCGCGCAGAAGGCGGAAGGCGACGTTCTCCCAGACATGCAGGCTGTCGAACAGCGCCCCGCCCTGGAACAGCATCCCGAAGCGCGCAAGGAACGCATCGCGGTCGGCGCCCGACTGACCTTTTGCGGTCACGTCCTGCCCGTCCAGCGTGATCTGGCCCGCATCAGGGCGCACAAGGCCCAGGATGCATTTCAAGAGCACCGACTTGCCGGTCCCCGACCCGCCGATGATCACCATCGACGTGCCTGAGGCGATGCCAAGGGTCACCCCCTGCAGCACCTTGTTCGCGCCGAACTGCTTGTGAACGTCGGTCAGCGTGATCATGAGGTGAAGAACACCTCGGTCAGGACATAGTTCGCGGCCAGGATCAGCACGCTGGCCGACACGACCGCCGCCTTGGTCGCGGCCCCCACGCCCTGCGCGCCCCGGGCCGAATTCATGCCGTGGTAGCAGCCCATCAGCGCCACGATGAAGCCGAAGACGGCGCCCTTGACCAGACCGGACCCCACGTCCCAAGGCTCCAGGAAATCCACGGTGTTCTTGAGGTAAGTGGCCGAGTTGAAGTCCAGCCGCGTGATCCCCACCAGCCAGCCGCCCATGATCCCGATGGCATCGCCCACGCCGACCAGCACCGGCATCGACAGGGTCGCCGCCAACACGCGCGGAACGGCCAGGTATTTCAACGGGTTGGTGGACAGGGTGACCAGGGCGTCGATTTGTTCGGTCACTTTCATCGTGCCGATCTCGGCGGCGATGGAGCTGGCGACCCGTGCGGCGACCATCAACCCGCCCAGGACCGGCCCCAGTTCCCGCGCCATGCCGATCGCGACGATGCTAGGCACCACAGCCTCGGCGTTGAAGCGGCTGCCGCCCGCGTAGATCTGCAAGGCCAGCGCGCCGCCGGTGAAGATCGCGGTCAGCCCCACCACCGGCAAGGAGAACCAGCCGATCTGCAACACCGCGGTGCCAAGCTCGCGCAGATAGAACGGCGGGCGCAGGATATGGCCCAGCACGGATGCCGCGAACAGCGCCACCCGGCCGACGGCAGCCACCGCTTGCAGGACCGGGCGACCCAGCGCGCCCAAGGCAGCGGTCACGCGCCGCGCTCCTGGTAGCGGCGCAGGTAGCGCGGCCCAAGCGCGGTCAGAAGCTCATAGCCGATGGTCCCGCCGACTTCGGCCAGCGCATCGATCCCCTGGAACGGCCCCAGGATGTCCAGCGTGCGCGGCACATCCGGCAAGTGCGTGATGTCCACCGTGATCGCATCCATCGACACCCGGCCGACCAGCGGGCAGGGCACATCGCCGTCCCAAAGCTGCGCGCGGTTCGACAGCGTGCGCGGCAAGCCGTCGGCATAGCCCGCCGCCACCGTCGCGATGACCGACGGCCGGTCGGCGACCCAGGTGCTGCCGTAGCCCACCGCCTCGCCGGCCTCGACCTCGCGGGTCTGGATCACCGGCAGGGCCAGGCTGACCACCGGCTCTGCCGCCGCATAGGGCAGCCCGCCATACAGCCCCACCCCGGGGCGCGTCAGGTCAAAGTGATACTCCGGCCCCAGAAGGATGCCCCCCGTCGCCGCCAGCGACCGGGGCAGGCCGGTCCCGTCCGTCATGTCGTGAAACGCCCGCAACTGGCTTGCGTTCAGCGGGTGGTCCGGCGCGTCGGCGCAGGCCAGATGGCTCATCAGCAGCTCCGGCCCCGCGTCGATCAGGATCGGCGCGACTGCCCGCCATTCCAGCATCTCGACGCCCAGCCGGTTCATGCCGGTGTCCAGTTGCACGCCAAAGGCATGGCCGGGCAGCGCCTCCAGATGCCGGGTGATCTGGTCCAGAGAGTTCAGCATCGGCGTCAGGTCAAGATCGTGGATCATCTCGGTATCGCCGGACATGTGCCCGGTCAGGACCGCGATCTGCGGCCCCGGCCCCAGCGCCTGCCGCACGGCCGCACCTTCCTCGGCCAAGGCCACGAAGAACCGCCGCGCCCCCGCCTGCGCCAGCGCCCGCGCAACCCGCGTGACACCCAGGCCATAGGCATCGGCCTTCACCACCGCAGCCGTCTGCACCTCCGGCCCGGTCAGCCGGTCCAGCGCGCGCCAGTTCGCGGCGATGGCATCAAGATCAATCGTCAGGGTCGCGGTCGCCATGCGGCTGTTTTGACTGCCGCTGGTCCGGGGTCAAGGGAAAATCCGGGGGCAGGGGAAAACCTGCGCGGGCATGTCGGTAGGCCGGGGTGCGGTCAGAGTTGCGCTTGCCCTTTCCGCGCCCGCGGGCAACTCTGCCGCAAAGAGGGAATCCGCAGGATGGCCGGACATGGGCAGGACGACGATGATGACGACGGCTCGGGCCTCTATCTCACGCTACTGTGCTGGATCGGCCTGGGGCTGGCGACGCTGGACGCCTTCCTGCAGCCCCTGCCTGCCGGCCTGACGATCTCGGCGCTGGTGCTGGCCTATCTGACCGGCGGCATCCCTGCCGCGCGCGGGGCGGTGTCAGCGCTGGTGCAGGACCACCGCCTGGACATCGACCTCTTGATGGTCATCGCCGCCCTGGCCGCCGCCGCCGTTGGTGCCGCGCTGGAAGGTGCCGTCCTTCTGGCGCTGTTTTCGCTGTCCGAAACGCTGGAGCATCGCGCCATGGGCAAGGCGCGGCGGGCCGTGCAGGCCCTGATGCAGCTGCGCCCCGAAACCGCCCTGCGCGACGGCCCCGACGGCGTGACCGAGGTGGCCGTGGCCGATCTTGTCCCCGGTGACCACGTGATCCTGCGCCCTGGCGCACGGGTGCCGGTCGATGGCCTGGTGCTGACCGGGACCGGCCACATGGACGAAAGCAGCGTCACCGGCGAATCCGCCCCGGTCCGCAAATCCGCAGGCGCCCACGTCCACGAGGCCTGCGTGAACCTGGACGGCATCCTTGCCGTCGAGGTCACGCGCTCGCTCGATTCCAGCACCGTCGCCCGGATGATCCGCCTGGTGACCGAGGCGCAGGCGATGAAATCCCCCTCGGAACGCTTTTCCGACTGGTTCGGCCAGCGCTACACCATCGCGGTGCTGGCAGGCTCGATCCTGGCCTTCGTCGCCTTCCGCCTGCTTGGCCACCCGACCGCCGAGGCGCTGTACCGTGCGGCGACGGTCCTTGTCGCCGCCAGCCCCTGCGCGGTCGTCATCTCGGTCCCGTCGGCCATTCTGTCCGCCTTGTCCGCTGCCGCCCGGGGCGGGGTGCTGTTCAAGGGCGGGGCGGCGCTGGAAAACCTGGCCGAGGTCAGGACCTTCGCCTTCGACAAGACCGGCACCCTGACCACGGGCCGCGCCGGCGTCACCGCGATCACCGCGCTGCACGGGTCCGACAGCGACTTTCTCGCGCTTGCAGCGGGGCTCGAGGCGCAGTCCGAACACCCCATTGCCGCCGCGATCCGCGACGAGGCGACCGCGCGCGGCCTGACGCCGGTCGCCGTGACCGACGTTCGCGCCCATCCCAGCGAAGGCATCACCGGCCGCGACGCCACGGGCGATCTCTGGGCCGGGAACGCCCGGATGCTGACGGCAATGGGTGCCACCCTGCCATCCGCCCTTGCCGCGCTGGCCGACGGGTCGGAAACGCTGGTCATGGTCGGGCGCGGTCCGGTGGTCCTTGGCGCGCTGACCGTGGCGGACGAGCCGCGCGACACCGCAGGCCCCGCCGTGGCAGCCCTGCGCGCGTCCGGGGCCGCGATCCTGATGATGACCGGCGACCGCGCACCCGTCGCCGCCCGGATCGGCACGCGGCTCGGCCTTGCGCCCGACGAAATTCACGCCGGGCTGCTGCCCGCCGACAAGGTCCGGCTGGTCGATGAGGCGACCCGGCGGGGCAGGGTGGCCTTCATCGGCGACGGCGTGAATGACGCCGCGGCCCTGGCCCGCGCCGATGTCGGCGTCGCAATGGGCGTCGCGGGCAGCGAGGTCGCGCTGCAAGCCGCCGATGTCGCCCTGATGGCCGAGGATCTGCAAAAGCTTGCCGCAGCGCAACGGCTCGCCCGCCGCGCCGCGCGGGTGATCCGGCAGAACCTGACGCTCGCGCTTGGGGCGATGGCCGTCCTGGTCACCGGCAGCTTGTTTTTCAACCTGCCCCTGCCGCTGGCCGTCCTTGGCCACGAAGGCGGCACACTCCTTGTCGTCCTGAACGGCCTGCGGCTGCTTGCCGACCCGATTCGCACGCGCTGAAACCCCGACAGACGTCGGTACGGATGCCAGACGCATGCCAGACGGATGCCAGACGCTTAACCTTCAGGTAACCTAGCGCCCCAGCGCCCGGTCCAGATGCACGTAACCGCCGTCCACAAACAGCCATTGCCCAGTGGTATGGCCAGCCTTGTCCGACAGCAGAAAGACCACCGTCGCCGCGATCTCGTCGTCGGTGGTCATCCGGTTTCCCAAGGGAATGCGGCGCGTGATCAGCGCCTCTTGTTCGGCGGGATTGTCAAACGTGTTCAACCAGTTGCGATACATCGGCGTCATCACCTCCGCCGGGATCACCGCGTTCACCCGCACGCCCCAGGGGGCCAGCGCCGCCGCCCATTCCCGCGTCAGCCCCAACTGCGCCGCCTTGGCCGCCACATAGGCCGAAGTCGTCCCCTGACCCGTCAGCGCCGTCTTGGACGAGATGTTGACAATCCCCCCGCGAGAGGCCTTGAGATCCTCCAGCAAAAGATGCGCAAGTGTATAATAATGCAGCAGATTCTGGTCCAAAGACGCACGGAACGCCTCTGGCCCCGCCTCAAGCCCCACCCCGTCATTGGTGCCCGCATTGTTCACCAACCCATCCACCCGCCCAAAGCGTTCCCGCGCCTCAGCCACCGCCCTGCGACAGTCGTCATCCCGGGACAGATCCGCCAGAACGACGCCCGCCTTCGGCTGCAAGGCCTGGATCTGCGACAGGATTTCCGCAGAAGGCGCGCGCCGCGCCAGGATCACCGGAACGGCACCCTCCGCCGCCAGCGCCCGGCTGATCGCCCCCCCGATCCCCGCCCCGCCCCCGGTGACGACAACCACCTTGTCCTGCAGTCCCAGATCCATCCGCCCCTCCCGTCCGCGCCAGCCCGGCGCCGCGTCCATGACGTGCAAGGCCCCGATATCGTTGCTCTTTCTCAAATACTCTCAGGGGGTCAGGGGGCAGAATGCCCCCTTGCCGAGGAGGAGGGCGCAAGCCCCGACGACGAGACAAAAGACTTGCGCGCCAGCGCTCAATTCGAAAACCGTCAGAACCCCACGTCCGGCCCGCCCGACCCCTGCCATGGTTTTGCCAGGTTGCCGAACCGCGTGAACCGGCCCTCGAACGACAGTTCCACCGTGCCGATCGGACCATGGCGCTGCTTGCCGATGATCACTTCGGCCTTGCCGTGCACCGATTCCATGATCGCCTGCCATTGGGCCATCTTTTCAAGCTCATGATCGCCGGGCTTTTCGCGTTCCTTGTAGTATTCGTCGCGGTAGACGAACATCACCACGTCGGCGTCCTGCTCGATCGACCCGGATTCGCGCAGGTCGGACAGTTGCGGCCGCTTGTCCTCGCGGGATTCCACCGCCCGGCTTAGCTGCGACAGGGCGATGACGGGGATGTCCAGTTCCTTGGCGATTGCCTTAAGCCCTTGGGTAATCTCGGAAACTTCCTGAACCCGGTTTTCCTTGGAGGTCCCCTTCAGAAGCTGCAGGTAGTCGATGATCAGCACGTCCAGCCCTTGCGTCCGCTTCAGCCGCCGCGCCCGGGCGGCGACCTGGGAAATCGGCAGGGCAGGCGTGTCGTCGATGTACAGGGGGCAGGCCTCCAGCGCCTTGGCCGCCTCGACGAACCGGCGGAATTCCTGTTCGGTCATGGCACCGCGCCGGATCTGTTCGGACGGCACTTCCGAGGCTTCGGACAGGATCCGCGCAGCGAGCTGTTCGGCCGACATTTCCAGGGAAAAGAACCCGACCACCCCGCCTTCGACCGATCCTTCGCCGCCATCCGGCATCCGCCCGCGCTTGTGCGCCTTGGCGATGTTGAACGCGATGTTGGTCGCAAGGGAGGTCTTGCCCATTGACGGCCGCCCCGCCAGGATCAGCAGGTCCGAGGGGTGCAGCCCGCCCAGCTTCTTGTCCATGTCGATCAGGCCGGTCGAGATTCCGGCCAGCCCGCCATCGCGCTGGTAGGCTGCGTTGGCCACATTGACTGCGTCCGTTACGGCCTTGAGAAAACTTTGAAATCCGCGTTCCGCGACGCCCTGTTCGCCCAGCTTGTACAGCCGCTGTTCGGCCTCGATGATCTGGTCCTTGGGTTCCGAGGCCACCTCGACCTTTGCCGCCTGGGCCGAGATGTCGCGGCCAAGCTGGATCAGTTCCCGGCGCACCGCCAGGTCATAGATCATCTGCGCATAGTCCCGCGCCGCATAGGCCGAGATCGCCGCCCCCGCCAGCCGCACCAGATAGGCCGGGCCGCCCAACTCCTTCAGCCCCGCGTCATCCTCCAGAAACGTCTTCAGCGTCACGGGC
>JAKQLM010000447.1 GCA_029567145.1 Pseudomonadota bacterium | reverse complement strand
ACCATCCGGATCGCCCCGGCCATATGGGTGTTGGCGATGCGGATCACCGCCTCGGCGGCCTGTTCGACGCCCAGCCCAAGCGGCCCGGCGATCTGGTCCTGCATCGCCTGGTAGGCCGCCTCGGCCGCCTGGCCAAAGCGGCTGCCGGGCAGGCGGCCAAGGATCAGGTTCGCGTCCGAGATCGTGACCCGCGTGCCGCCGCGACCATAGCAGACCGGACCCGGCACTGATCCGGCGCTTTCCGGCCCGACCCGCAGCATGCCCCCCGCATCGATCCGGGCGATGGAGCCGCCGCCCGCCCCCACGGTGCGGACATCGACCATGGGGACGTGGATCGGCATGGCATATTCGACTTCGATCTCGTTCGAGACCGGGGCCACGCCGCCCCGGATCATCGCGACATCGGTCGAGGTGCCGCCCATGTCATAGGTCAGAAGATTGGGCATGCCCCCGCGGCGACCGGTCGCCACGGCCGCCATCACACCCGAGGCAGGGCCCGACATCACGGTCTTGACCGCCTCACGCGCGACATCCTTTGCCGCGACCATCCCGCCGTTGCCGTTCATCACCAGAAGGTTGCGCGGGTAGCCCTTGGCGGCCAGTTCCGTGGCCAGCCGCGCGACATAGCGTTCCAGAAGCGGCTGGACGCTGGCGTTGACAGCAGCCGTCACCCCGCGTTCGTATTCGCGGCTTTCCGACAGAAGCTGATGACCAAGCGTGACATAGCCGTTCGGCCACAGCGTGCGGGCGATGTCCCCGGCGCGGCGTTCATGGTCGGGGTTGGCATAGGCGTGCAGGAAGTGGATGACCAGGCTTTCGCAGCCCTGATCGCGCAGGTGCAGGACGGCAGCGCGGACGGCGTCTTCGTCCAGAGCCGTCAGCACCCGGCCCCGTGCGTCCATACGCTCGGGCACTTCCAGCCGCAGGTCGCGCGGGATGACAGGGGTAAACTGGCCGTGCATGCCGTAAGCCTGCGGGCGCGTGCGGCGGCCAAGCTCCAGCACGTCGCGAAAGCCCTGGGTGGTGATCAGCCCGGTCTTCGCCAGCAGCCGTTCAAGGACGGCATTCGTGGTGGTCGTCGTGCCATGCACGATCAGGTCGATTGCGGCCAGGTCGGCCCCGGCGGCGTCAAAGGCGTCCAGCACGCCGCCCGCCTGGTTCGGCAGCGTGGTCGGAACCTTGGCCAGCCGGACGGCCCCGCTGGCGGGATCAAAGATCACAATGTCGGTAAAGGTGCCGCCCACATCGACGCCCGCCACCAACCCGGTCATGCGCGCAACCTTGTCGCAGGGCATCGATTTCTTTGAAGAAATCGGTTCGGAGCCTTTGAAGGCTCCGGTCCGGAATTCTTGAAAATTCCGGTGTGGCCCTGGACCATCCGTCGCGTCATTCACACCCCCACATAGGTTCGAAACAGCGGATCACCGGCGGTCAGGCCCGCGACATCGCGTGCCTCCTCGACCCGACCCGCGACCATGAAGGCGACATGGTCCGCAAGTTTCAGCACCGCGTCGACCCGCTGTTCGACCAGAACCACCGCAACGCCCTGCTCCTTCAATTGCCGGACCGCATCTTCGATCAGCGCGATCATCGACGGCTGCAGGCCTTCGGTCGGCTCGTCCAGGAGCAGCACCTTGGGCGCAAGGCACAGCGCGCGCGCGATGGCGAGCATCTGTTGCTCACCGCCCGACAGGGTCTGCGCGGTCTGCGACAGCCGTTCGCGCAGGCGGGGAAACAGGGTCAGCACCCGGTGCAGCGTGTCCTTGTCGTTGCCTTGCACCAGCCCGCCGATGGCCAGATTCTCGGCCACGGTCAGCGGCCCGAACAACCGGCGACCCTGCGGGACATGGGCCAGCCCGCGTTTCGGGACCTCATGCGCGGGCAGGCCCTGCAGCGGCAGTCCGTTCAACAGGATCGTGCCGGAGGAAGCGGGAACCAGCCCCATCAGGCATTTCAGGAAGGTGGACTTGCCGACCCCGTTGCGCCCCATCAGGCAGGTGACCTGCCCCGGAGCGGCCCGGAAATCGACCCCATGCAGCACGCGGACCGGGCCGTAGCCTGCGGTCAGTCCGGTGACCTCAAGCACCAAGATAGGCCTCCTGGACAGCGGCATTGGCCCGGATCTGGTCGGGGGTGCCGGTGGCAAGAACCCGGCCAAAGGTCAGGACCGTGATCCGCGTTGCAAGGTCCATCACCACTTTCATGTTGTGCTCGATCAAAAGGACGGTCGTGTCCGGAACCAGGCTGCGCACAAGGTCCATGAAGCCCTGGATCTCGCTGGCGGCCAGGCCCTGGGTCGGTTCGTCCAGGATCAGCAGGCGCGGCCCCAGCGCCAGCCCCATGCCCAGTTCCAGCAAGCGCTGGTGACCATAGGACAGGGTCTGCGCCTCTTGCGCCTCAAGGCCCGCAAGCCCGACCCGGGCCAGCGCCGCGCGGACTCGGGCAGTCAGATCCTGTGCGCCTTTCGTCTGGGCGGCCAGCGCCACATTGTCAAAGACCGACAGGCGCGGGAAGATGCTGGTGATCTGGAAGGTATAGGCGATGCCCTTGCGGACGCGGGCATGGGCCGGCAGGGCGGTGATATCGGTCCCGTCCATCAGCACCCGGCCCGACTGCGGCAGACGACGCCCGGACAGCAGGCTGACAAAGGTCGTCTTGCCAGCCCCGTTCGGTCCGATCAGGGCATGAATCTCGCCGGGTTGCAGGCTGAAATCGACCCCGTCCACCGCACGAAGGCCGCCGAAATGCAGCGTCAGGTCCCTGGTTTCGATCAGGGGCGTCTGGGTCACGGCAGCCATTTGACCCACCTTTCGCGGATCGTGCCCAGAATGCCCTTGGGCGCGAACAGGACCAGCGCAAGAAGCGCCGCTCCCAGCAGGAACTGGTGCGCGGTGGTGATCCCGGTTGCGGCCTCGATCAGCGCGACCATCAGAAGCGCGCCCAGAAACGGACCCAGCGTGGTGCCAGCCCCGCCCAGAAGGACGTAAAGCATCGGCAGGATCGAATACTGGATCGTCGCGAAACTGGCCCCGACATAGCCGAACAGAAGGCCATAGGCCGCGCCCGCCGCCCCCGAATACAGGCCCGAGAGCACCAGCGCCGCCAGCTTCACCGCAAAGGGGTTGTAGCCCAGCATCCGGCTGCGCTCTTCGTTTTCACGCATCGCGACCATGGTGCGGCCAAAGCGCGACCGGACAAGCGCCAGGCTGGCCAGAAGCCCCACTGTAAACAGCGCCCAGGCGGCCAGAAAGCGGGGGGTATCGGTGGACAGATCAAAGCCCAGCAGCCTGCGGCTGGCGGCCGCGACGGCAAAGCCGTCGTCGCCTCCGGTGATGGGGGCAAGGTACAGCACGGTCAGGAACCCTGCCTGCGCGAACATCAGCGTCACGATCATGAAGCTGACCCCCGCCGTGCGCAGCGCCAGAAGGCCCACCGCCCCGGCCATCAGCCCGCCGCCCAGGGTCCCGGCAATCAGGGCGGGCCCCGCCGTCCAGCCCCAAAGCTGCGCCGGCAAGCCCGCCGCGTACATGCCCGCGCCCAGAAACAGCGCGTGCCCCAGACTGAGCAGCCCGGTGTAGCCAAAGGCCAGGTTGTAGCCCATGGCAAAGACCGCCAACACCATGATCCGCGACAGGTGCGTCAGGTGATAGGGCGACAGCCAGGCCTGCGCCAGAAGCAGCGCCATCAGGATCGCCAGGTGCAGTCCCCAGACCCTTGCCCCCCCGCCGCCGGTCACGCTTTTGCTCCGAACAGGCCCTGCGGGCGGAAGACAAGAACCATCGCGACCAGAAGCGTGGCCAGGATCTTGGCCAGAGTGGGGGTGAAGAACATGCTGATCACCCCATCCGACAGCCCGATCACCAGTGCGGCAATCAGGGTGCCGCGCAGGGACCCAAGCCCGCCGATGATCACGACGATGAAGGACAAGAGCAGCGGGTCGCCCCCCATCAGGTAATGCGCCTGGGTGATCGGGACGATCAGCACGCCCGCCAGGGCGGCCAGCCCCGCACCAAGCGCGAAGGTGCCCATGTAGACCCGGTCGACGTTGATCCCGAAGCTGCGAGCCGTCGTGCGGTCGACTTGCGTGGCGCGCATGATCAGGCCGGCCCGGGTCCGGGTCATGAACTGCCACAGCGCCAGAAGGACCACCGCCGCGGCAAGGATCACGAACAGCTTGTAGCCGGAATAGCCGAACCACGGCAGCTGGATGCGCCAGTCAAAGGGCGCGGCGACCGGGTTCGCGTTCGGGCCGTAAAGCGACAGCGCCGCCTGCTGGATCATGTACAACAGGCCGATGGTGGCCACGATGGTCGCCTCGGGATCATAGTTCAGCCGCTTCAGGATCAGCCCGTCGGCGGCGGCGGCAAGGCCTGCGACCAAAAGCGGAGCGACCACCAGCGCTGCCACAAAGGCCAGCGCAGGCGGGCCGGGAACCAGCGCCGCGACGGCCCAGGCCAGCACCGCGCCCAGCATGAAGAATTCGCCATGCGCCACGTTCACGACGCGCATGACGCCGAATACAAGCGACAGGCCCGCTGCCGCCAAAGCCAGCGCAGCCGAGGTCACAAGGCCCTCCATCAGGGCAAGGAGCAGAAAGGGTCCAAAGGCCATAAGGGTCAAGTCGGCTGAGGAAGGTGGGCAGATCGCCCAGCCTACGCGGGGGTGTAGGGTGGGCGGCTCGCCCACCCTACCGGGGGTCAGAAGGACATCGTCGTGTAGTCGACGGCGTCCTCGTAAAGCCCCTCGTCGATGGTGGTGGTGTGGACCTTCACCAGCTTGCCGCCCTGCACCTGGCTGATCGACTGCGTGCCAAAGACCTGATGGGTCTTGCCGTTGAACCGCTTGGCCCCCTGCGGGCGTTCGATGCCGTAGGGCAAATCGCCAATCGCTTCCATGGCCTCGACAAGCTTCTGGCGGTCGGCGACGCCGGCATAGCCCGCCGATTCCATCGCCTGTTTGATGAAGAACAGCGTCTCCCAGGTGCTGAACATGTGGCTG
>JAKQLM010000435.1 GCA_029567145.1 Pseudomonadota bacterium | reverse complement strand
AGCATGGCCGATCTGATGAAGGGCAAGCGCGGGCTTGTCATGGGCGTGGCGAACGAGCGGTCCATCGCCTGGGGCATCGCGCAGGCCCTGGCGTCCGAGGGCGCAGAGCTTGCCTTTTCCTACCAGGGCGACGCGTTCGGCAAACGGCTGCAACCCTTGGCCGCAAGCGTCGGGTCCGACCTGATGATCGACGTCGATGTGACGAACGACGACAGCCTGGATGCCTGCTTTGCCAGGCTCGGCCAGCGCTGGGGGTCCCTGGATTTCGTGATCCACGCCATCGCCTTTTCCGACAAGAACGAACTGACGGGCCGCTTCATCAACACGACCAAGGGAAACTTCCTGAATTCGCTGAACATCTCATGCTTCAGCTTCATCGACGTGGCCCGCCGTGCCGAACCGCTGATGCCCGACGGCGGGTCGCTGATCACGCTGACCTTCCAGGGCTCGAACCGGGTCTCGCCGAATTACAACGTGATGGGCGTGGCCAAGGCGGCGCTGGAATCGGCAACCCGCTACCTTGCGAATGACCTTGGCCCGCAGAAGATCCGCGTCAATGCGATCAGCCCCGGCCCGATGAAGACCCTTGCGGGATCGGCCATCGGCGGCGCGCGGGCGACCTTCCGCCACACCGAGGAGAACGCCCCCCTGCGCGCCAATGCGACGCTGGAGGCGATTGGCGGGACGGCAGCCTGGCTCTGCTCGGACTATGGTGCCTGCACGACCGGAGAGATCATCCACGTCGACGGCGGCTACCACGCCCTTGGCTTTCCGCAGGCTGAAAACCTGTAGACCGGGTAAGGTGGGTGAATCACCCACCCTACGCGGGATCACAGCGATAGCCCGACGCGCCCTGTCGCCCGGCAGCCAGAGCCCGGATTTCCCGTCAGCCCCAGCAGCTGCGCGGCAAGCTCTGGATCGGAGCTGTCGCGGAAGATGCCGTCGCGGGCCAGGCTGACGCCGTTGATCGAGGTGCGGATGTCGTCGCGGATGACCCCGGACTCGGTCGGGATGTTGACCGTCTGGCCGTCGCGCATGTTGGTGCCGTCGGCGGGAAACGGGCCTTCGGTTTCAGCCGGCAAGGCGACGCAGACCGCGCCGTCCGGCACAGGTCCCGTGACCGTCTGTGCCCGCCCCCGCACCGCCCACAAGGACAGCGCTGCCCCTCCCATCGCAAGGGCGGTCAGCATCAGGCGCCTCCGGGCCAGATGGGGCAGGTCGGCGACCTGGCCCTCGGGTCCGTGGTCATCGGGATGGGGGGGCATGTCGGGCTAAGTCCTGGAATTGCCATTGGGGTCGCGCTGGGGTGATACGAGGGCAGCGCAAGGTTCCGTCGCGCGGTGATGTGTCCACAGTGGACAAAACCACAAACCACAACAATATCAATTACTTGAAGAATTCTGGTAACGAAATCTTAAGATCTCGACACCGACAGGCCGACCAGGGTGAGACAAAGAGGTCTGGAGCGGGCGGCGGGAATCGAACCCGCGTCTTTAGCTTGGAAGGCTAAGGTCTTACCATTACACAACGCCCGCGCTGCCGCTGGTAGGTATTCGGACCTGATCGGTTCGTCAAGGCGCGACAGAAAAACAGGCCGGCGCGGCAGGTCGTCAGGGCCGTCTTCAAGCGGCCGGTCAATTCAGTGGCGACAGGGTAGGAAAAGGGTCTGTAAAGCGGACAGTATCGTCAAGTGCAGCATCCCAAAGACGTGCAAGAACAGATCGACTTGCGTTGGCGTGATGCGCCCAAGGCGCACGGTCTGCCGAAGACGCTTTCCAACCGTTCGAAACCATGGAGCGACAAGCGCATCTTTGCTGGGATGATGGAGGGTGTGGCCGCCGAGGCCGCCGGTCCGAAGACGGTGAGGATCGCTACGACCAATCTCACGGCACATCGCAGGGCGACGAGCCTGCGGACAAAAAGGGGGACCCGGCGGCCAGAGGGGCCGTCTGATCGGCAGGGCGAAGGGTGGCATGAACACCAGGTTCCATGCCATCACTGACGCCGACGGTCGCCCGATCCGCGTCTTCATGGCCGCAGGTCAGGTCAGAGATCACCCGGATGCAGCCACACATTTGAGCAGCCTGTTTTCGGCGGACTGGCTGCTGGCCGACCGCCGGTATGACGCTGAGTGGTTCAGAGAAGCGTTGAAAGACAAAGGGATAAGACCTTGCATCCCGGGCCGGACGTCCCGCGACAAGCCTGTCAAACACGACAATCGCCGCACCAGGATCAAGATCATGTTCGGGTGTCTGAAGGACTGGCGCAGGGTCGCGATACGCTACGACAGGGCCCGAAAGATTTCCTCTTTGCTGTCGCACGCGCCGCAACGGTCATGTTTTGGCGATGACCAGAGACCGAGTCCTGACCCTGCCGTGCGCCCGCCAGAGCGCGGTCCGGCATCGTCTGGATTGCCCAAACCGCGCCAGCGGATTGCTTGACAGGTTTGCACCGCCGCGCCTACTGAATTCGGGGATGGCACGTCGAGACCGATGGCTGTGCCGACATTGGTCGGCAGAAGGTCTGAGAGGCAGCATGTCAAGACCCGCGACTTCCCTTGCCGGCGACCCCAGCCCCCTTGCGCTGGCCGCCCGTCAGCATTGGGATGTCATCGTCATCGGCACCGGGATGGGCGGGGGAATGGCGGGGCGCAGGCTCGCCGAACACGGGCTTGCGGTGCTGTTCGTCGAAAAGGGCCCGTTGGGATACCGGAGCGAAGTTCAGCGCATCAGCGAAGAGCCGGTGGATTACGATGCGCGGCAGTTGCTTGGCTTCTGGCCAGCGCCTGTCGAGGCCCGGATGGCGTCGGGCCAGACCCTGCGGTTCTTTGCGCCACTTGGCAGCGGGGTTGGCGGGTCGTCGGTGTTTTACGCCGCCGCGCTTGAGCA
>JAKQLM010000405.1 GCA_029567145.1 Pseudomonadota bacterium | reverse complement strand
GGGTTCGTGCCCGCCCGCAAACCCACGCTTTTGCCGCGCGGTCAGGTCCTTTGGACCGCCTCACCGCCCCAGATTCCATAAGTCTGGCGCATATAGTCGACGCAGGCCCGGTTCGCCTCATGCCGGCTTGCCCCGTCGATCACCGCCTTGAACAACGGATGATGCAGCGAGGTATCGATCACTTCCCTGACCGACCACAGGTCCTTGTCGGCCCAGATCGGAATCCCCTGCCGTGTCAGGCAGCCTGAAAGCCAGATGTCGTCCACCGCCCAGACCACCGGCGGAATATCATAGGCCTGATCGTCAAAGAACTCGGGCCGGACCATCACCCCGCCATAACCCTCGGCAATGTCGACATGGCCGGACCGATCGAACCGCCGCACGGCAGCCTTCAGATCCTTGGTCTCTTTGCCCGACAGCGGAACCGCGCGCAACAACCGGCGCATCTGGACGCGCAGTTGCAGACGTGGGTCCGGGGCGAAGACGGCTCGCGGCAGCGGATCGTCGGCAAAGCTGTAGCCATACCGCTCTTTCAGGCTGAAGCCCGCCCCGCAGATCGCCGCCCCCGGATGCGCGCGCCGCTGCGCAAGGCACTGCTCGACCCAGGTCTTGCCGAAGACCCGGTCGTCGTCGACATAGATCAGGCTGATATCCTGCCCGCGCCACGCCTTTGCGGCAGGCAGGATCTTTGTCGCAGGTCCCAGATCCTCGTCGACGCGGACGATGGTCACCCCCTCGGGCACGTCCGGCAAGCCGCCACCCCATTGCGGGAACCGGCGATATGTCCTTGGAATATAAAGCTCGATCGCTTCTGGCCGCGATGTCTGCGCCAGCAAGGATTTCATCGCCGGCGCTATGCTGGCGAACCTTGGCGGAATTGTTGACAGGGTAATGATGTGTCGCACCGGGCCGCTTCTAAGTGTTGGCCCTGATCAGGTAAAGACCCCAGCGGGGTCAAGTGGTGGGTCAGGCCTTCCACACTTGCCCGGTTGGGGGCAATCGCCCAAGATGATGTCACCTTGAAGGAGGTCTTCATGCGACATCTTGCTCTGGCCCTTGCGGTTGCAGCTTCGCCCGTAGCCGCCGAAACCCTGTCGGAAGAGATCGGCCGCGCGGGTATCGCCCCGACCGAAGCGCGCCTTGCCGCCCTTGCCGCGCCCACCAATGAAGAGCTGTTCGCACTTGCGGGCCTGCGCTTTCTTGGCGGGGTCGAGGCAGCGCTGCAATTGCGCTGGCAGACCGGAGTTCAGGCCGACTGGTCCGAACTGCCGATCCTGCGCCTGCCAATCCCGGAAAATCCGAACGCCCGTCCCTTTGCCCCCGCCGATTTCACCACGCTTGTCACCGGTCTTGACGCCGACATGGACGCCGCCCGCGCCGCGCTTGACCAGTTGGGCGACAAGCCCTTCGCGTTGGAAATCCGCATGGTCGACCTCTGGTTCGACATCAATGCCAACGGCATCCGCGATGGTGGCGAGGATATCGGCACCGTCACCGGCATGGCGCTTGGCGGGGGTCGGATGTTCGGCGTCGACGTGCAGGACCCCA
>JAKQLM010000377.1 GCA_029567145.1 Pseudomonadota bacterium | reverse complement strand
TTGCGTTCGGGCGCCCCCCAGCCTTGCATTGGACCGTCCTGCCTCATCGCTTCACCTCATTGCCGCTTGAATGACCGTCTCGGCCATCTGTGCCAGCAGGAATGCCGCCACGCCGTAGACGCCGACCCAGATGCGCTTTTCCAACCGTTCCAGCGTCGCCTCGATCAGGCCCAGCCGGTATTCCAGCCCCGACCAGCGCTCGTCCGCGACGCGCTCGTTCGCCTCGATCCGTGCCGATGCCGCGTCGAAACTGTCGTAGACAAAGCGTGACCCACCTTCACCCCGCCGCGGTGTCATTCCTCCTCCGCCAGCTTGGGAAGGCCCAGAAGCATCCGCTTTTCCGCCACGGTCAGGAACTCGGCTGCGGCCACCCGCGCCCATTGCTGGTCGCGTTCGCCCGCCAGCGCCGGCACCTGGTCCAGGTCCGGCTTCAGGTCCACCGTCTCGTTCGTGAAGGTCGCCAGCCAATGCGCCAGATCCGCCATCACCTTCGTCGCCAGCGGCAGGACGGTCAGCCGGTAGAACGCCCGGTTCGCCTCCTGATAGTTGGAATAGGTCGCGTCCCCCGGGATTCCCAGCAGCATCGGCGGCACCCCGAAGGCAATCGCGATCTCGCGCGCTGCCGCTTCCTTGGTCTTCTGGAACTCCATGTCGCTGGGGCTGAACCCCATCGGCTTCCAGTCCAGGCCCCCCTCCAGCAGCATCGGACGCCCGGCATTGCGCGCGCCCTGATGATGCGCCTCCATTTCGCTGACCAGCCGGTCGTACTGGTCGCTGGACAACGCCGATTGCCCGTCGGCACCCTTGTAGATGATCGCGCCAGAGGGGCGCGCCGCGTTGTCCAGAAGCGCCTTCGACCAGGCGCTGGCGCTGTTGTGCACGTCCACCGCCACCGCCGCCGCCTGCATCGGTGAAAAGCCGTAATGGTCATCCATCGGATGAAAGGTCTTGAGATGGCAGATCGGGCTGACCGGCCCGCTTACGTCGTAGCGGTGCGTCCGCCCGCTGACGGTATAGTCATAGGCCATCGGCCAGCCATCCGCGCCCGGCACCAGGTTCATCCGGTCCGACCGCAACACATGCAGCTCGCCCGGGATCGCCTCCAGGCCGGGGGTCGCCTCGACATAGGCATTCCCGGCCAGCAGCAGATAGCCATAGACCGCCTCCAGAAACTCCGCCCGGCCCTGGGCCGGGTTCGGGCGGCTGATCAGGTTCAGCACCGGATGGCTCTCGAACCGC
>JAKQLM010000396.1 GCA_029567145.1 Pseudomonadota bacterium | reverse complement strand
AGAAGTTATCCGTCTTGGTCAAGGAGCCGCGTCGGCCCATTTTCGGTCATCTCGGATCAGTGCGTTGGCAAGGATTAGGAGCTTGCGCATCACCGCCGTGATGGCGAGTTTGGCTGGCTTTCCCGCGCTGCAGAGCCGCTGGTAGATCTGGCCGAGCTGCTGGTTGTGCCGGATGGCGACCAGCGCCGGCATGTAGAGTGCCTTGCGCAGTCCGCGACGACCGCCGCCGATGCGCGACCTCCCTTTCCATACGCCTGACTCGCGGGTGATCGGGGCGAGCCCGGCGAGGCTGGCGGCCTCCTTGCCGTCCAAGGTGCCCAGTTCGGGCATTTCGACGATCATTGCGACAGCCGCGACAGGGCCGATTCCAGGAACCGACATCAGGACCCCGAAACGATGCGCGAGCCCGGGATCGTTCGCGACGAGGCGCTGCAACTCGGTGTCGATCTGCGCGATCTGGCTTTCGACCTGCTTCAGACGCGCGCGGAGCTGGGCCAGGACAACCTTGTTGCGCGCGCCATGCAGTCGGTTGCGGCATGCCGTGCGATCCTTGACCAGACCGATGCGGGCGATGTGCAACTCCCTGATTTCATGCATGCTGTCGGTGCGAACAGGTTTGGCATCGAGATCGAGCACCGCCCCCATCCGTGCGAGCATGGCAGCATCGACGCGGTCGGTTTTGGCACCATACCCCGCAGCCTGGGCAAACCTGCGCGCGCGACCGGGGTTCACCTTGACCAGTGCATGGCCCGCGGTGTCCAGAACCCCCTCCATGTCGCGATGGTAGCGCCCGGTCGACTCGTAGACGACACGGACGCGAGTCTTGCCGATCCAGCGGCGCAGGGCTGCCAGCCCTGCCTTGTCATTGCCGAACCGGATGTGTTTGCCGTCGGAAAGACGGTGGATGTCGAGTGTGTCTTTGGAAATGTCGACGCCGATGGTATCGTGCATTGCCTTTCGTCTCCTGTGCTTGTCGTACGGGGCAATGCCGTGGCATCCCCCACCTATCCGTTCAGGACATGCGAAAGGCGGGGGCGATCCAACTTCTGACCGGTCCTTGGGAACCTCCATCCTTTCGACCCGTCCCCCGCCGCGCTCCGGCATGTATGAGGTGCCGGAGAGCGGCTCCCGTATCGCACAGGAGCCGGGACGATTCTTAAGACAACCATCCCCGGCTCCAGCGCCGCATCAAACGCGCCGGGCATCCAGCCGTCGGGGTAATGGACGTAAGGCCATTCGTCGCAAAGGCCCACGCCGTGCATCTTGCAGCTGTATTTCTGCGCCCAGTAGTCCGGGGCCAGCTGATGCCCGCCCATCACCAGTTCCTCGATCGCGACACCGGGGCGCAGCCGCGCCTTGTGGTCCGCGATGTGGTCCAGCGCGTGATGGAAGGCGGAGACCATCGCGTTGGACGGCCGCGCGTCGCCCACCCACCAGGTCCGGCTGATGTCGATGCAAAAGCCGTAAGCGCCGATCAGGTCGGTATCGAACGCCACGATCTCGTTGGTCTGCACGATCCGGGGCCCGCATTCCTGAAACCACGGGTTCGTCCGGGGTCCGCTGGCAAGCAGGCGCGTCTCGATCCACTCGCCCCCGCGACGGATGTTGGCGGCGTGCAGTTCCGCCCAGATCGCATCCTCGGACACCTTGCCGCCCGGCACATTCGCGCGGGTGAACGCCTCCATCTCGGCAATCCCCGCCTCGCAGGCGGCATGGGCGCAGCGCATCGCCAGAATCTCGTCCGGGGTCTTCACCGCCCGCACCCGCTCCGTCACCTCCTCGCCTTCCTCGACCGTGAAGCCGATCGCT
The DNA here is from genome assembly GCA_029567145.1 of Pseudomonadota bacterium. GTDB lineage: Bacteria > Pseudomonadota > Alphaproteobacteria > Rhodobacterales > Rhodobacteraceae > Tabrizicola. The sequence continues at coordinate 3,662 of JAKQLM010000396.1, read as the reverse complement.
TCCAGCGCCCGCAGCCCGTGGACCATGATCTTGTCCACCGCCAGCCGCCGGTTGGTCCCGGCATGTTCGCGCATCACCTCATCGACCTGCGCCGCAAACCCGCGCGCCGCCTGCGCGCCCCGGTCGCCGGTCGAGTTGTAAAAGAACGTCGCCCCCGAGCGCAGTTCCTTGACCAGGGGATTGAACGTCACGAGGAAGGGCGAGTTCTTGTACTCCCACATCACCATATGCCCGTCGGCACACAGAAGGCAGGCGCGGAACGGGTTGTGCGTGTTCCAAAGCTGCATGTTGGTGGTGTCGGTCGCGTAGCGGATGTTCAGGGGATCGAACATCAGAAGGCCGCCATAGTCCCGCGCGACCAGCCCCGCCACCAGCCGCTGCCAGCGGTCGTGCCGCATCCGGCCAAGGTCGGGCAAGGCCAGCCCCGCCGCCGCCCATTCGGCGAACGCCAGTTGCGTCGGCCCGATTTCCACCCGGTCGTTGTCGTTCGGGCTGCCGTCGCCCAGCACCGCGCCGCGCGTGGGGTCGATCTTCCTGCGGTCGCGGTGATAGTCCATTGGGCCCCTCCCGTTTTGCGCCAGACTGCCCCGGCGGCAAAGGCCCGCCTAAGCCAGCCGCGACGCCTTTGGTCGCAAACGTGTTGGTTGCAGCCGCCCGGGCTCCGTGGTCAAACACGCGACATGCCGAACCCGATGCAAGACGCGATACAGCCTTGGCCCATCCTGCAGGACCGCCTGCCGCATCTGCCTTGGCTTGACCCGCGCACCGCCCGGTTGCCCGGCATCCTGCCGGTCGAGGGGCAGGACTGGCTGCGCATCGACGAGGCCTATGCCCCGCAGATGGCGCTGCGTGACCGGCTGATCCTGGCCCAGCCTGCGGTGGTGCATGCCCTGATGCCCAAGGCCCGCCCTGCGGCGGACGAGCTTTACGCCACCGTGCTGGACTGGCTGCGCGGCGCTTCGGGGTTCACGGTCGGCACCGACGATGTGCTGCGCCCTGATGGCACCCGGGTGGCGCTGGACCCTGACCAGCCGCTGCTGACCCTTGGCCGACTGGTGCAAGAGGACCTGTGCCTGATGGAGCGGGTGGGCGACGAATACCAGCTGACTGGCGCGATCCTGTGCTTTCCGGCCAGTTGGACCCTGGCGCAGAAGATCGGTCGCCCGATGACCGGCATCCACGATCCGGTCCCGGTCTACGATGCCGACATCGCCCGCCGCGTGGCCCGCCTGTTCGACGCGATCCGACCCGAGCAGGCGCTGTGGCGGATGAATTACCTGACCTATGACGATTTTGTCCTGCACCAGCCCAGGGCCGAGGGCGAGAAACGACCGCGCCCCACCGACCACGTCTTCATCCGCTGCGAACGTCAGTGCCTGTCGCGGTTGCCCGTCAGTCGCGCCGTGGTGTTCTCGATCCACACCTATGTCGTGGGTGCGGGCAGCGTGACCCTTGACCAGCTTGCCGCCTTGCGCGCGGCCGTCCACTAGGAACCCCAGATGCCCAGACTGATCCGCAGAACGCTTCTGCTTGGTGGCCTTGCCGCCGTTGCCGCCGGGACGGCGCGGTGGTGGTGGCGGCGTGCCGCCACGCCAGTCGATGTCGCCTATGGTCCCGGCGCGCGGCAGGTCATGGACGTGACGCTGCCCGCAGGCGTCGGCCCGCATCCGGTGCTGGTGATGATCCACGGCGGGGCGTTCCAGACGGGCGACAAGTCCGATCTTGCCCATTGGCCCGAGGTTCTTGCCGCAGGGGTCGCCATCGTCCGGCTGAACTATCGCCTGTCCGGCACCGACCCCTGGCCTGCCCAGGGCGAGGACTGCCTTGCCGCCATCGTCCATCTGCAGCGCGAAGGGGCGGCTCTTGGGCTGGACCCGGCGCGCATCGTCCTGTTGGGGCAATCGGCCGGGGCATTCCTGGCGGTATCGACCGCGCTAAGCCTGGTGGAGGTTGGCCTTGCGCCGCGTGGCGTGGTCAGCCTTTTCGGGCCGATGGACTTTTCGACGATGGATCAGGACCTGGCGACCTTGGGCCGACCCCCCGCGCTGGGGCCGACGGATGCGGGCGACAGCCCGGAAAGCCGATTGCTGGGCTATCCCGTCGGCGAAAACCGTGCGGCAGCGCGGGCGATGGGGCCGATCGGGCGGCTGGACCAGTTGCGCGAACCCCTGCCGCCGATCCTGATCCGGCATGGCGATGCCGATCCGATGGTTGCCGACCTGCAGGCCAAGCGCCTGCGTGAGGCGTGGCTGGCCGCCGATCCGAAGGCAGCGATTGATTACGCGCTGGTGCCGGGTGCCGGGCACGGCGGCACACCGTTTGAAACCGATCCGGTCCGGGCCGAAATTCTGGCGTTTGTGCAGACTGCGCTGGGGTGATCAGTCCTCGGCACCGATGCCGCGCAGATCGACGCTTTTGGCAAAATACAGCCAAAGCGCCTGGCCAAGACCGAAGGGCAGGGCGATGATCGCCGTGCCCCAGCCGATCAGGTAGCCCAGGACCTGAATGACGTTGCTGGCCAGCGGTCCCGGGGGATCGGGTGGCAGGTCGGGAGTGTCCGGGCGTTCCATCTCGACCTCTGGCGGCGGCTGGTTTGCCAGCTTTTCCCGGATCGAGGCGAGAGGGTCATAGTCCCGCTGCGGTTCCGGCAGCACCACGGGCGTGACGTCGGCCGCTGCGGCGGGGGGCGTCGGCGGTGTCAGCGGTGCGGGCGGGGGCGGTGCGGGCGGGGGCGACAGGTCCTCTGCTGTCCACAAGTGTGGCGCGATTTCGGCCACCAGCGCATTGCCGCGCTTGATGTCGGGATCGGCGCTGGCGCTGGCATGCGACAGGGTGGCGGCGGCATTCTTGATCCAGCCCGCGACCCGCAAATGCGACGGCAGGAACCGCGCCGCGCCTGCCAGTTTGTCCGACGGAATGCGTCCGACGCCGGTCTTGACGTTCACCGCAACCCGACGCGTGGTGCGGGCGGACCACCCCAGGATCGGGGCCACCGCCTCACGCGACAGGCGCAGGCTGGCGCGACCCAGGGCGCGCAGGTCGAACGGCGGGCGCTGGCCGCCTTCGGACCAGATCTTCGGCTTGGGCTTTTCAGGCTTGCGCCCGAACGGATTGCCATTTGTCACGGCTTGCGCACCCCCAGGTTGCAGCGTGACACTAGCCTGCCTTTGCGGGAGCCGCAACAATGCTGGCCAGATTGTGGCAATACTTTACAAATCGTAAACGTCCACGGGCAAGTCACTGATTTTAAGGGAATTCCTCGATCTGTCCACTGTGGACAGCGCTTGAAAAAGGGCGCCCGAAGGCGCCCTTTCCGATCCGATCACTCCCCCCTTAGCAGGAGTAGTACATCTGGTATTCAACCGGGTGCGGCGTGTGCTCGTAGGCGTAGACCTCTTCCCATTTCAGGGCCATGTAAGCCTCCAGCTGGTCGCGGTCGAAGACGTCGCCCGCCAGCAGGAAGTCCATGTCCTTCTCCAGCTCTTCCAGCGCCTCGCGCAGCGAACCGCAGACGGTCGGGATTTCGGCCAGTTCTTCCGGAGGCAGATCATACAGGTCCTTGTCCGAAGCCGGACCCGGGTCGATCTTGTTCTTGATGCCGTCAAGGCCGGCCATCAGGAGCGCCGCGAAAGCCAGGTAGGGGTTCGCCGACGGATCGGGGA
>JAKQLM010000391.1 GCA_029567145.1 Pseudomonadota bacterium | reverse complement strand
AGCTGACCGGCAACCTCGTCAATCACCACTTCCGAAGGGTCCTCTCCCCCCGTCGCCCGCAAGTAGGGCGGGACGGCAAGGAAGCCCAGAATCGTCGCCGCCACCGCGCCAATCGGCACCAGCAGGGCAAGACCCGCCTGATAGGCCAGAACCCCAAAGGCGACCGCAATCGCGCTGGCCCATGTGCCACTTGCAGGCCGCAGGAACCCCGCGCCGAAGACGGTGGCGATCATCCGGCTCATGCTTTCACCAGAACGGCGGTGGCCAGGGCGGCAATGCCTTCTTCGCGCCCGGTAAAGCCCAACCGTTCCGAGGTGGTCGCCTTGACCGACACCCGTCCCGGTTCAACCCCGATGATCCGCGCCAGTTCCGCCTGCATCGCCCCGGCATGCGGCCCGATCTTCGGGCGTTCACAGACCAGCGTCACATCACAATTGGCCAAGTCAAAGCCCTGCGCGCGGGCCATGCCGATGGCGTGGGACAGGAAGATATGGCTCGCCGCGCCCTTCCACTGCGGGTCCGACGGCGGAAAATGCCGCCCGATATCGCCCAAGGCCAGCGCGCCATAGATCGCATCGGTCAGGGCGTGCATACCGACATCGGCGTCGGAATGGCCCAGCAGGCCCTTGATGTGAGGCACCTTGACGCCGCACAGCCAGACGTGATCGCCGTCGCAAAAGGCATGCACGTCATAGCCATTGCCCATCCGCACATCCATCCTGCGCCCTTTCAGAATGCCTTCCGCCCGGGCGAAATCGCCGGGGAAGGTCAGCTTCATGTTGTCTTCGTCGCCCTCGACAATGGCCACGTCAATCCCTGCATCCCGCGCCACCTGCACATCGTCCAAGGCCCCGCCCGGATGCGCCAGATGCGCCGCGAGAATGGCGTCGAAATGAAACGCTTGCGGTGTCTGCGCCCGGTAAATCCCGGCCCGGTCCACCGTCCCAGACACCAACCCGTCAGCCCCGCGCCACAAGGCAACGGTGACGCCAAGGGCAGGGGCCGCGCCTGCGGGGTTGTCCAGTGCTGCAAGCAGCCGGTCGATCAGACCGCGCGAGACCAAAGGCCGCGCGCCATCATGTA
>JAKQLM010000380.1 GCA_029567145.1 Pseudomonadota bacterium | reverse complement strand
GTGCCCTGCCCCTCCAGCCGCCGGAACAAGGGGCCGATGGCCGGGGCCCGCGCCTCGGCCACGGCGGCGACCAGATCGTCCACTTCGGCTTCAATGGTGGCGGGAGCCATGGCGGCGACATCGGCGGGGGTCAGGGCAGTGTCATCGCGGTATTTGTACAGCGCGATCTTCTCCAGCGTCTGCCGGAAATCGCCGGGATCCAGCGCGCGGGCCAGGGTGTTCAGATCGGTCATCGCCTCGCGGTCGATATCGCGGAGGCCGGCCTTTTTCAGCGCGTACTCGATCTCTTCGCGGCTTGGCGGCTCGTCGTACAGCCCGATGCAGACCGCGGCGGGGTGCTTTTCGAACAGGGTTTTCAGCGTGGATTTGGCGGTCAGGTTGCCGCCGGTCACGACGATCACCGCATCGCCCGGTTTCCAGCCCTTCAGCGCGACCGCGACCGTTTCAGCCAAACCATCGGTCGCCTCTTCCAGAAAGGCGACGCGGGGGCCGGGAAAGAAACCGACCGCCTTGATCGCGTCCAGCAACAGACTGGCATCCTTGCGCAGATCGCCGCCCGACATCCGGGTCAGGCGCATTTCGCCTTCACCCTCGGGGCCGATCAGGGCGGCGATGGCCTCTTGCCGCTTCAGCGCGACGCGCATCGGGTCGGCGCCAAAGATCAACAGGCCTGCGCGGTTCGGGTCAGGTCTTGCGCAATAGCGGGCGGCCTCGGCCCCCTTCAGGATCATGGCAGGCTGGCCGCGGCGGCGATCAGACGTGCGGTGATCTGGTCAGCCAGGATGCGCATCAGGCGAAAGGCGGCGTCCTCCTCGGCGGCAAGTCCGGCGACAGTCGATCCTGTCGCGGAATAGGCGGTGAAGTTCTGCACCCGGCCGCCCGCAACCCGCGCCCCGCTTGCGCGGTCGGTCAAGGTCCATTCCACCGCGCCCTTCAGGTTGTAGCGGGTGATCTGGTTTTCGGTCGTGATGCCGACGCCCACCGCTTCGGTCGTGATGGTATAGGTCAGGTCGTAGCGGATGTTCTCCGGGCGCCCGAGACGTTCCTCCAGCCGCTCGACCAGGTCAAAACCGTTCTTGTCGGTCGGGTCTTGCACCCAGATCGTTCCCAACAGCCGGTCCGCCCCGCCGCCCGGCGCATAGGCCGGAGTGAACCCGCAGGCGGCAAGCGCAAGCGGCATCAACAGGATGAAGCGGCGGCTATACGACGACATTGATGATGCGGCCCGGGACAACGATGATCTTCTTCACCGGCTGCCCGGCAAGGAACTTGATCACATCCTCATCCGCCAGCGCCAGCTTTTCAACCTCTGCTGCGGGCATGTCTTTCGGCACGCTGATTTCCGCCCGCCGCTTGCCGTTGATCTGGATTGGCAAGGTCACCGTGTCATCAATCAACAGCGCCGGGTCCGCCTTGGGCCAGGGCGCCTGCGCGCACAGGCCCGCGCCGCCCTGGTAGGTCCAGATCGACTCGGCGATGTGGGGCACCATCGGCGACATCAGTTGCGCCAGTGTCCGGATCGCATGCTTCATCGTGGGGGTCGACGCATTGGCCTTGGCAATGGTGTTGGTAAAGCCGTACAGCCCCGCGATGGCCTTGTTGAAGGCAAAGCCATCAATGCCCTTGGTCACCTCGTCGATGGCCTTGGCGGTGGCCTTGGCCAGATC
>JAKQLM010000366.1 GCA_029567145.1 Pseudomonadota bacterium | reverse complement strand
TACTATGTCGGTGGCAATTCGAAATTCTACGGCGCGGTGCTGATCCGATACCGGCGCGAGGATTTCTCCCCCGTCGCCCATATCGGCGGCACCACGCCCGGCTGGCCGCTGTCTTATGACGAGCTGGAGCCGTCCTATGCTATGGCAGAGGCATTGTATCAGGTGCGCGGCCGGATCGGCCAGGACCCGACCGAACCGCCCCATTCCACCGCCTATCCGCATCCCCCCGTCCCGGACGAAGCGCCGATCGCCGCCTTGCGCAAGCGGTTGGCAAAGGTCGGGCTGCACCCGTCCCCCCTGCCCTTGGGCGTCGATCTGGCCCAGTGGCTGGCCCGCGCCCGCACACCCTGGGACGCGTTCCCCGACACGACCGGCGGCAAGATGGATGCCGAGACCGCGGCCCTGAAAGTGGCCTTGCGGCAAGGGAATGTGCGCTTGCGGACCAAGGCCCGGGTCACCCGTCTGCAAACCGGCACCAGCGGCCGGATCACCGGCGTCGAGCTGTCCGGAGGCGACGTGCTGACCGCGCCGGTTGTCGTGCTGGCGGCCGGGGCAATCCAGTCTGCGGCGCTTTTGCTGGCGTCAGCCGACGGCGATCATCCGAACGGGCTGGCCAACCGCTCGGACCAGGTCGGGCGCAACTTCATGAACCACAACTGTTCCGCCGTGCTGGCGCTGCATCCCTTGTGGAGAAATGACAGCGTCTATCAAAAGACCCTGATGGTGAATGACTACTACCTGACTGGAGGCCCGCAGGGTAAGCCTTTGGGAAACATTCAGCTTCTGGGCAAGATTTCCGGCACCATCCTTGCGGCGACGACCACCCTGCCCCGCTGTGTCGCCAACTGGATCGCGCGGCATTCGGTGGACCTTTACGCCATGTCCGAAGACCTGCCCAACCCCGAAAGCCGCGTCACCCTGAAGCAAGGCCAGATCGTGCTGGACTGGAAACGCTCGAACTGGGAGACGCATCTGGCGCTGGTCGCCAAGCTGAAGGCAAAGCTGCGTCAGGCGGGCTATCCGGTGGTACTGTCGCGCCCCTTCGACCGACGCACGCCGTCGCATCAATGTGGCACGGCGCGGATGGGCCATGACCCCGCGACCAGCGTCGTGGACAGCTTCTGCCGGTCCCACGATCACGCGAACCTTTTCATCACCGACGCCTCGGTCCTGCCCACCTCGGCGGCCGTCAACCCGGCGCTGACCGTGGCCGCGCTGGCGATCCGGGCCGCCCACCACATCGCAGAACGCGCCTGAACGGCAGGAGGGCCAGATGGCCAACGGCTACGATTTCATCATCATCGGCGGCGGATCGGCGGGGTCGGTCCTGGCCGGGCGGCTGTCGGAAGACCCGGGCGCGCAGGTGCTGCTGCTGGAGGCCGGGGGCAGCGACCGCCATCCGTTCTATCACCTGCCCGCAGGCTTTGCGAAGATGACCAAGGGGATCGGGTCCTGGGGCTGGGACACCGTTCCGCAGAAACACATGCAAGGGAAGATGTTCCGCTATACGCAAGGCAAGGTCATTGGCGGCGGCTCGGCGATCAACGCGCAGATCTACACGCGCGGCACCGCGCAGGACTATGACGACTGGCGGCAGATGGGCTGCGCGGGTTGGGGCTATGACGACGTCCTGCCCTATTTCCGCAAGGCCGAGGACGACGAGACCTGGGACAACAGATACCACGGCAAGGGCGGCCCGCTGGGTGTGTCGGAACCGCGCGCGCCGCTGCCGATCTGCGAGGCGTATTTTGCCGCCGCCGCCCAACTGGGCATCCCGCGCAACCCGGACGTCAACGGCGAACGGCAGGACGGGGTCTGCTACTATCAGCTGACCCAGCGCAACGTGCGCCGGTCATCGGCGGCGATGGCCTATGTCACCCCGAACCGGAATCGCCGCAACCTGACCGTCCGCCTGGGCGCTCAGGTCCGGCGGTTGATCGTCGAAGCGGGCCGGGCCACCGGGGTAGAGCTGGCCGACGGCACGCGTCTGACCGCCAGGGCCGAGGTCCTGCTGGCCTCGGGCGCCATCGGCGCGCCACGCCTGTTGCAACTGTCGGGCATCGGCCCGGCGAATCACCTGTCGGGCCTGGGGATCAAGGTAGTCCACGACCAGCCGCAGATCGGTGCGAACCTGCAGGACCATCTGGACCTTTACTACATCGCCGAGCACAAGGGCCCCTACAGCTATGACCGCTATGCCAAGCCGCATTGGGCGGTGCTTGCCGGGCTGCAGTACCTTGTGGCGCGCAGGGGTCCGGTGGCCTCGTCGCTGTTTGAAACCGGCGGGTTCTGGTACGCCGACCCCGATGCCCGTTCCCCGGATATCCAGTTCCACCTTGGCCTTGGCACCGGGATCGAACATGGCGTCGCGTCGATGCCACAAGGCGGGATCACGCTGAACTCGTGCCACCTGCGGCCCCGGTCGCGCGGGTCGGTCCGGTTGCAAAGCGCCGATCCGGCACAGGCCCCGCTGATCGACCCGAACTGTCTGGCCGACCCGATCGACCGCGACCGCACCATCCGCGGGTTGAAGCTGACGCAAGAGATCCTGGCCCAGTCCCCGCTGCAGTCCTACATTCTGGCCCAGCGCCTGCCTGGCCCCGAGGTCCGCACTGACGACGACTATTTCAACTTCATCTGCCAGCATTCCAAAACCTCGCACCACTGTGCGGGCACCTGCCGGATGGGCGCGGATGACGGCGCCGTGGTTGATGTCCGGCTGCGGTTCAACGGCATCGACGGCTTGCGGATCGTGGACAACTCGATCATGCCGACGGTGATCTCTTCCAACACCAACGCGGCGGCGATCATGATCGGCGAAAAGGCCGCCGACATGATCAAGGCCGATCACGGGATGCCCCTGACATGATCCGCCACATCGTCCTGATCCGCTTTCAGCCCACGGTCCCCGACCACCAGATCGCGGCCCTGTTCACCGAACTCCACCAGATCAGGGACAAGGTTCCCGGAACTCTGGCCATCACCTCGGGAAAAAGCGAAAGCCCCGAACAGATCGAGCGCGGCTACATGCACGGTTTTGTCGTCGATTTCGCGGACTGGGGGGCGTTGCAGGCCTATCAGGACCACCCCGACCACAAGCGGCTTGGCGCGGGGCTGGTGGCTGCGGCAGAGGGTGGGATCGACGGCATCCTGGTCTTTGACCTGGCCGTGGCGGATGCTGACCGGGGTCAGGATCAGAAAAGTCTGGCCTAATCGCGGCGCAGGCGACAAGAAAGCTGTGACAGCAGGTCCACAGGCTGAAGGCAGATGAACATCAACCGCCGACCCACCATCATCGACGTGGCAAAGCACGCGGGCATCTCGAAATCGACTGTCAGCCTTGTGCTGCAGAACAGCCCCTCGGTCCGCGAGGAAACCCGCCTGCTGGTCCGCAAGGCCATGGCCGAGCTTGGCTACGTCTACAACCGCGCCGCCGCCAACATGCGGATGTCGAACGCCGGGCTGATCGGCCTGGTGATCAATGACCTGCGCAACCCGTTCTTCACTGAATTCGCCACCTCGCTGCAGATGGCACTGGCCGAACGCGGCTATTCCACGGTGATCGCCAATACCGACGAAAGCCCTGTCCTGCAGGATCAGGTCGTGGGCTCGATGATCGAACACGGCGTGTCGGCGCTGATCATCTGCCCGGCCTATGGCGACACCGGGCCGACCTTCGACGCCATCGCGCGGGCGGGCATCCCCACGATGCAGATGCTGCGACGGGTGGACCCGCGCCTGGACCTGTTCCCGCTGATTGCGCCCGACTACCTGACCGGCAGCCGCGCGGCGACGCAGCACCTGATCGCCGCCGGGGCGCGGCGGATCGCCTTTGTCGGCGGGCTGGAGGGTCGCGCCGTGACCGAGGAACGCAAGGCGGGCTACCTGGACGTGCTGGCGCAAGAGGGCCTGCAGCCGATCATCCTGACCGGCAAGGCCAGCCGAGAGTTCGGGCGCAACGCCGCCCGCCAGTTGCACGGCGACAAGGGCGGCGTGGACGCGGCGATTTGTTTCAATGACCTGGTCGCCCTGGGCTTGCTCTCGGGCTGCCACGAGCTTGGCTGGACCGTTGGCACCGATTTCCTGATCATGGGCTTTGACGACATCGAAGAGGTGGCGCAGTCCTATCCGTCGCTGTCATCCGTCCGCTGCGACATTGCCGGGATCGGGGTGCAGGCGGCGCAGACGGTGGCCGATTGGCTGGAAAAGCGCATTGCCCCCCCGGCCGAGACGCGGACCCCGGTCAGACTTTCGCTTCGCCAGTCCAGCGGATCATAGCCGGGTCCTGACCGGGGCCTTGTGGTCTCAGGCCAGCACGGGGACCATCGCGCTGGGCAAACGCGCGCCAAAGTGCTGGATGACAATGCCGGAAAAGCGTTGCCCCGCCGCAACCGCCTGGTCTGGCGGCTGTTCCAGCAGACGGGCGGCAAGATAGCCCGCGTTGAAGCTGTCGCCTGCCCCGGTGGTGTCGCGAATACCTTGCACCGGCGGGGTGGCAATCCGGCGGATCGCCCCGTCAGCCCACACGGTAATGGGCCCGGCCCCGTCCTTGACGGCACATTCGGCCACGCCCGCCGCCGCCAGTCGGGCAATCGTCGCCTGCGGATCGGCATCTCCCCAGACGGCGACCTCGTCGTCAAAGCTGGGCAGCGCAATGTCGGTCAGGGCCAGCGCCTGCGGAACGACCCGTCGCACCTCGTCCAGTGACGCCCAGAGCCGCGGGCGGATGTTGGGATCAAACGACACCCGCGCGCCTTCGGCCCGGGCCTGCGCCAGGGCCGTGAACAGCCTGTCGCGGTCGTCGGCAGGCAGGATCGCCAAAGTGATCCCCGACAGATGGATCAGCCCCGCCCCGGCAAAGGCGCGCGCCAAGGCGCCCGCATCCGCCGCCAGCCCCCGCGCGGCAGAACTGTCGCGCCAGTAGTGAAAGCTGCGCTCGACCCCATCCAGCTGGATCATGTACAGCCCCATGCTTCGCACCGGATCGCGCTGGATCACCGAGGTATCCAGACCATCCGCCTGCGCTTCGGCGACAAAGGCATCGGAAATCCGGTCCTGTCCCACCCGCGTCGCAAAGCCGACCGTCGCCCGACCCAGTAAAGCCTGCGCCATATGCCAGGCGGTGTTGAAGGTGTCACCAGCAAAGCCGCGGCGATACTGGCCGTCACCGACCGGGGCCAGCTCGACCATCGCCTCGCCGACAGCGACCGTCTTCAGACTGGTAAAGTCAGGCATCCTGCCCCCGGTTCAGGTCAAACACCGCACCCGTCAGCCAGGCCGGCCAGTCGCGTTCAAAGAACGGCCTGGCAGAATCGTCAAGCCTGCGATTGCGGCGCGTCGACACCTGCATCGTGTCGCCCACCAGCCGTACCAGAATCTGTTCATCCTTGTCCCGCTCTCGTTCCAGGCGAAAGCGCACATCCTGCAGGGGGCCGGATCTGGCCATCGGCACGCCCTCGCCCGCCGGATCACAGATCGCCCGCGCACCCCGGCTGCCGCCTCCCTGCCGGATATAGAACTCCAGGGCCGCCAGCACCGCCTGCGATGCCAAGGCCATCTGCTGCCATTGCAGCACCCGCGCAACCTCGGCGCCGCGCTTGAAGGAAATGCCGGACTCGCGGATCGCCTGGTTCAACCCGGTGGCCGCTTGCAGCGCCTGCAAGACCGCATCGGGCGTACACAGGATACCGGCGTGATCGCTCATCCGGGCCTGCACCTCGTCCTTGATCGCGCGCATGTCCAGCGGACTGCCCGGGCGCAGGACGCGGTCGATCCGCTCCAGTGCCTGTTCAAGCGGCACCTCAACGCCGCCGTCAGGCGCGGTCTGCGCCCTGCCGCTGGCGGCGATATGTTCTGCCACCCGGGTGCCCAGCACCTGACCTGCGTTCAGCGCCGCCCCGCCCGGCCGGGTCACGCCATGCGTCCCCGCCGCCTCGCCCACCGCGTAAAGTCCGGGCAGGTTGCTGCGACCCCAGCTGTCCACCGCAATCCCGCCGTTCATGTGCTGGTTGTTGACGGCAAACTCCAAAGGGTCACGCCGGATATCGACCTTGTAGCGCAGGTAAAGCTCGATCGACAGCGGGTTCATGTGCCGCAGCCGGTCGATCGGCCTTTCCTGCACCGCCCCCGCCTGGGCCAGATAGGCGGCCACATCCGCATCCAGCCGGTCCAGGCTGAACGGAAGATCGCCGGGCACCGGCTGCGGGTTGCGGTTGAAATCCATGACCACCCGCCGCCCCGCCCGGTTTTCCCGGATGATCGCAAGGTCGATCAGGCTGGACCCGAAGTCCAGCATCCGGGTCGCGTGGAACGGCCACTGATACCCCTTGCGAAAGAGGTTCGACGCCAGCTCCTGCGTGGTGCGGTAGGTGTCGGCCAGAAAGTTGTGCTCCTGGCCCTGCCCGTCCACTGAATGGACATAAGGGATCGCCTGCACATAGGTGCCCGACAGGTTCCACGGAAAGTCCTCGCGCCGGGTGCCGATGCCGAACTGGCTTTCGGTCAGGTTCACCAGCGCGACCCCTGCCTCCAGGGCCAGTCCCAGCGACCCGAAACAGCCGTTCGGAAACACCGAGTCGCGGTACAACTCTCCCGGCCCCCCCGCCGCGATCACCAGCGCCGCACAGCGAAACAGCGTCAGGCCATAGGGGTTGTCCGGCGTCTGCGACTTGGGCCGGATGGCAAGAATGCCTGCCACGTTCCGGCCATTGACCACGATCTGTACAGCCGTCGTCTGGTTGTAGAAGGGCACCCCCAGGCGGACCGCCTCGGTCGCCAGGACCTTGACCATCAGGCGCGACGTGCGCGGCCCGCAACTGGTGGCACGGCCGACATCGTCATGGTCGGTCTGATAGCGCAGCGTGCCGCCGAAATCATCCTGCGGCAGCGGCAGTCCCAGGTATTGCAGCGACGCCATCGCCCGGACCGAGCCGACCGCCTCGACATAGGCCGTGTCTTCGTCCATCGCGCCTCCCGCGCGGATTGCCCGGGCCATCTCCCTGAAATTGTCACCCCGGTCCGAGGTGTTCGCCGTGTGCAGCGTCTGCTTGTCCGACCCCGAACAGGCCGACGTGCCGCCCCAGGCGCTTTGGCTGATGATCGCCACATCGACCCCGCGCCGCTTCAGTTCGACCGCGGCCCGCAGCCCCGCCGCGCCGCTGCCCATCACGACCGTGCCGCAAGCGCAGACCGGAACCCGCTGGCCCTGCACCATGACGGCCGCAGGAATCTCGGGTTCAGCCGCAAGGCGCGGCATGTCGACGTCCGTCAGCGCGTTCAGGATGTCTTGCGGGATGGTGTGGGCCATGACGATGCTCCGTTATCCGACTGAACCCCAGACCCCACGGCGCGACGGCGGCAGGCAGGTGTCACCCCGGCAAGCGATTATGGAACGTTCCATTTTTGCCACTGTAACGTTCCAGGCCTGTCAATGGTGTGAAAGCCTTGCTGCTGGGGACAGGGATTGAACGGTCAACGGGTGCGACCCGGGCTGCCGGGCGGACGCGGCATATCATCAGACTCCACCCCCTTGGGCAGCGCCCGCGCGGTCGCGCGGGGGACGGCCAGACCTGCACTTTACGTTCGCTAATGGAACGATTTTCAGAACAAATTTCTGGCAGCCAGCGCCGCAAACTATTGTCTGACCCAACGCAGTCGCACCGTCGGTGGGGGGATCAGATGACCGCAGACATGCTTCATGTGATGGAATGGCACAACGGCGACAAGGACTATTCTCCCTTCTCCGACGCCGAAATGACGCGCCGCCAAGAGGACGTGCGCCGCTGGATGGCGGCCAATGATGTCGATGCGGCGCTGTTCACCAGCTATCATTGCATCACCTATTACTCCGGCTGGCTGTACTGCGCTTTCGGTCGCAAATACGGCATGGTCATCACCCAGGATGTGGCCACCACGATTTCGGCCGGGATTGACGGTGGACAGCCCTGGCGGCGGAGCTTTGGCGGCAGCGTCACCTACACCGACTGGCGGCGCGACAACTTTTACCGCGCGGTGCGGCAGCTGACGCCGGGCGTCCGTCGGCTGGGGATCGAGTTCGATCATGTGACCCTGGACTACCGCAAGGCGCTGGAAGCGGCCCTTCCGGGGGTGGAGTTTGTCGATATCGCGCAAGCCTCGATGTGGATGCGGTCGATCAAGTCGGCCGAAGAACACGCCCTGATCCGCACCGGCGCGCGCATCAGCGACGTGGGCGGCTGGGCGGTGGCGGGGGCGGTGAAGGCCGGCGTGCCGGAGCATGAGGTGGCCATCGCCGGGACCACCGCGATGATCCGCGAGATTGCGGCGTCGTTTCCCTTCGTCGAACTGATGGACACCTGGACCTGGTTCCAGTCCGGGATCAACACCGACGGGGCGCACAACCCGGTGACGAACAAGACGGTGAAGTCGGGGGAAATCCTGTCCCTGAACACGTTCCCGATGATCTTCGGCTACTACACCGCGCTGGAACGCACGCTCTTCTGTGACCACGTGGACGACGCCAGCCTGGACATCTGGGAAAAGAACGTCGCCGTCCACCGTCGCGGGCTGGAGCTGATCAGGCCCGGCGCCAGGTGCAACGAAATCGCGCTGGAACTGAACGACATGTACCGCCAGTGGG
>JAKQLM010000331.1 GCA_029567145.1 Pseudomonadota bacterium | reverse complement strand
GCCCTGCTTTCCGCTTCTGCCGGGCGTCGGGCCGGGCTTGCGGCGGTTTGTGGTGTCGCGCTTGGTCTGACCGTTCAGGCGATCCTTGCAGCCCTGGGAGTGGCCGCATTGGTCCAGCTTTGGCCGGGGCTGTTTCAGGCCCTGCACTTTGCCGGTGTCGGTTTTCTGGTCTGGCTGGCCTGGCAAAGCTGGCGCGACGCCGCGACACCGGCGCATCACTTGCCCGGTGGCGGAGAGGGTGCATCAGATGGCTTTCGGCTGGGGCTGATCACCAACCTTCTGAACCCCAAGGCGGCGGTCTTCTTTCTGACGATCCTGCCGGGGTTTCTGGTCGCAACCGATAGGGTCGGCGACGTGCTCTTGCTTTCGGCGATCTATCTTGCCATCGCAACGCTTGTGCATCTGATCATCGCTCTTGCCGCCGGCGGGCTTCGCCCGTGGCTGGCAGATCCGGCAGTGTCGGTCTGGATGCACCGGTTTCAAGCCGTCGCCCTTGTCCTGGTGGCGATCTGGCTTTTGGGGAAAGGATAAGTCGCATGGCCGACATCACTGTAAAAGCCGCCTATGGATCCGTCGTCGAGGATGAGGGGTTCCTGTTCATCGGCTTTGCCGAGGGTGAGGAGGAAGAGGAAGGCTATGTCCTGTTCCGTCAGGCGGTAGACGGCGGCCCGGTCTGGTTCGAGGTGAATGACGAAGGGTTCGGTGCCGAGGAGGCGGTGGACCGCGTCACTGCCGAGCCAAAGGGGATTGAGATCGCGCTGAAGCCGGACATGGCGGCAAAGTTCGGCTGGGCAACTTCAGTCGCGGTGCGGATCGGACCGGGAACGGAAGACGCAAGCGAGGCGCTTGAGGCGCTTGCACAGATGCTTGGGGCCCGCTGGCAGGGCTAGAAAGGACAGCACATGTCACTGAGTGATGATCTTGTTGCCGTGATCGGCGCGGCGAATGTGCTGACCGGCACGGATCTGGCGCGCTATGGCCGCGACTGGATGGGCTGGTACGAAGGTGCGCCCATTGCCGTCGCCCGCCCCGGTTCAACGGATGAGGTCGCCGCCTGCCTGCGGATTGCGGCC
>JAKQLM010000278.1 GCA_029567145.1 Pseudomonadota bacterium | reverse complement strand
CGGTTGTCACGGCGGAAACCGATGTGCCCTTGCGCCTTTACGGTCTTGGAACGGTTGAGGCCCGGGTACTGTCGCGCATCGGGTTCGAGGTGGGCGCGGCGCTGGTGTCCTTGTCGGTTGATGCGGGCGATCCAGTCAGGGCGGGTCAGGAACTGGCCGCCCTGCATCCGGCGGAACAAGAGGCCCGCGTTGCGCGGGCCCGCGCCGCCGTTGCAGCCAATGCCGCTGGCCAGGCCAAGGCCGAGGCTGCGGTCTCCCGCGCCAACGCCGTTCTGGCGCAGCGCATCGCCGCCAATACCCGGCAAAAGGAGCTTGCCCGGCAGGACGTCGCTTCGATCCAGCGTGCCGAGGAGGCGCAGCGTGATGAAGACGTCGCCCGGGCGGAACTTTCGCTGGCCGAGGCTGATCTGGCGGTCATCCGCGCGCAAGGAGCGGATGCGGCGGCGGCCCTGCAGCTGGAAGAAACGCTTCTGTCCCATCATCGGCTGATCGCGCCCTATGACGCGGTCGTGGTTGCGCGCCATGCCGAACCGGGAACCGTGGTCAAGGCGGGCGATCCGATCTTTACCCTGATCGACCCGGCAACGGTCTGGATTCAGGCCTATATCGACGAAGAACGCGCAGGCCAGCTTGCGCTGGGTCAGACCGCCGTCCTGCGCCTGCGATCACAGCCTGCGGGTGAATTCCATGGCACAGTTGCCCGCATCGGTCTGGAAAGCGACCGGGTGAACGAAGAACGCCGCGTCTGGCTGACCTGTTCGGACTGCCCCGCCGAGATGTTTCTGGGCGAACAGGCCGAAGTGCGAATCCTGACCGGCACGCGTGCATCTGCGCTGATGGTGCCCGAGGTGGCGATCACTGGCTTTGACGGCCATAGCGGCACTGTCTGGGTGGTTCAGGACGGCCGGTTGCACCGCGCAGATCTGACCTTCGGGGCGCGTGACGACCGTGGCCGGATCGAGGTGACGGGCGGCCTGCCCGACGGCGCGGCCATCGTCGCCATGCC
>JAKQLM010000247.1 GCA_029567145.1 Pseudomonadota bacterium | reverse complement strand
TCGAGATGGCGGCGACCATCCTGACCGGCCTTGTGCCACTCACCATCTATTTCCTCTCTGGCAAGTACTTCGTTCGCGGCATCGCCGCTGGCGCGGTCAAGGGCTGATCCTCATGCACTCTGTTTCCGTCAAGAACCTCTCGCTGAACTTTGGTTCGGTTTCCGTCCTGAAGAACATGAACCTTGATGTGGCGGAGGGGGAGTTCGTCGTCCTCCTCGGGCCGTCCGGTTGCGGGAAATCGACGCTCTTGAACTGTCTGGCGGGCTTGTTGGACATCACCGACGGGCAGATCTGGATCAAGGGCAAGAACGTCACCTGGTCGGAACCCAGCGAGCGGGGCATCGGGATGGTGTTCCAATCCTATGCGCTTTACCCGCAGATGACGGTGCGGGGGAACCTGTCGTTTGGCTTGAAGAACGCCAAGGTCCCCCAGCCCGAGATTGACAAGCGCATCGCCCGGGCTGCCGCGATCCTGCAGATCGAGCCGCTTCTGGACCGCAAGCCCGCCGCACTGTCCGGCGGTCAGCGGCAGCGGGTCGCCATCGGGCGCGCTCTGGTGCGGGACGTGGACGTGTTCCTGTTCGACGAACCCCTGTCGAACCTGGACGCCAAGCTGCGGAGCGAACTGCGGGTGGAAATCAAGCGCCTGCACAACCAGTTGGGCAACACCATGGTCTACGTGACCCACGACCAGATCGAGGCGCTGACCCTTGCCGACCGGATCGCGGTGATGAAGGGCGGCGTGATCCAGCAACTTGCGGCCCCGTTGGAGATCTACAACCGCCCGTCGAACCTGTTTGTCGCGGGCTTCATCGGCAGCCCGTCGATGAACTTTCTGAAAGGGCGGACGATTGACGGCGGCAAGGCCTTCCAGTTCGGCGGGACGAAGATCGACCTTGCGGGCTACGACGGCGGGGCGGTGCTGGAAAGGGACGACGCGATCCTGGGCGTCCGGCCCGAACATATCACCGTGTCCACCACACCCTTGGCCGGCCCGTCGATCCCCGCCGAGGTGGAGATTGACGAACACCTGGGAGCCGACAGCCTTTTGTGGCTCAAGGCCGAAGGGGCGAACATGAGCGTGCGGGTCCCCGTGGAGGGGCGGCTGCCTGCGGGGACGAAGGTGCATCTGGGGCTGGATATCCCCAAGGCCTCGCTCTTTGACGCAAAGACGGAACAAAGGATCTGAACCATGCGCGATCTGGCGGGGTGCTGGACGCTTTCGGATGAAAGCGGCGCCCATGTCATTGACTTTGACCTGCCCGGAGACGGGATCACGGCCCTGCAAAAGGCGGGGGTGATCCCGGACCCGTATTGGGGCCGAAACGAATACGACTGCCGCTGGGTCAGCCAGCGCGACTGGGTGGCGCGGCGCGTGTTCAGCCATGACGGATCAGCGGCAGAGCTGGTGGTCGAAGGCCTGGACACCGTGGCCGAGGTCCGGCTGAACGGCGCCTTGGTCCTGTCGGCGGCGAACGTGCATCGCCGCTGGCGGGTGGATGTTTCGGCGGCGCTGACCGCAGGGGAAAACACGGTCGAAATCCTGTTCCGCTCTCCCGTCCGCGAAGCGGCTGAGCGGGCAGAGCATATGCCGTTTCCGATCCCCTATCAGCAGGTCAATGGGCCGATTGCCCATGCCAACATGCTGCGCAAGCAACAGTGCGATTTCGGCTGGGACTGGAACATTGCGCTGGGCATCTTTGGGGTGTCCGGCGGCATCCGGCTGGAACCGCCTGGCCCGCGCATCGCCGATATCGTCGTGACCCAGGCGCATCGGCCTGGCGTGGCCGAAGTCACCCTGGCGATCCAGGCCCAGGGGCTGTCGGACGTGCACGCCTCTCTGTGTGGTGTTCAAGGGACGGCCCCGGTGCGGCACGGCGTGGCGCGGGTGACGCTGACGATTGACGATCCGCAGCTTTGGTGGCCGGCGGGGCAGGGGCCGCAGGTCCTGCATGACCTGGTGGTGACCGTCGAGGGCGCGCGCGCGACGCGCCGGATCGGCCTGCGCGACATGCGGCTG
>JAKQLM010000239.1 GCA_029567145.1 Pseudomonadota bacterium | reverse complement strand
ACCATGCACAAGGTCCTGCGCAAGATCGAACGCGCGGGCATGGACCCCAAGACGCTCAAGGGCGGCAAACCCATCGTTGCGGCCCTGCCCGGCACCGCGCTCGGGATCGGTCTTGAACTGCCGCTCTCCTGCCACCGCATCATCGCCGCCGACAACCCCAAGGCCAAGATCGGCCTGCCGGAAATCATGGTCGGCATCTTCCCCGGCGCAGGTGGCTCCACGCGCCTCTCGCGCAAGCTGGGCGCGATGATGGCCGCGCCCTTCCTTCTGGAAGGCAAGCTTGTCTCGCCGAAAGAGGCCAAGGGCGCAGGCCTGATCGACGAGGTTGTGGCGGCCGAGGACCTGCTGACCCGCGCAAAGGAATGGGTGCTGTCGGCGACCGAGGCGGACCTGGTGAAACCCTGGGACGCCAAGGGCTTCAAATTCCCCGGTGGCGCGCCCTATTCCGCCCCCGGCTTTCCGATGTTCGTCGGCGCAAGCGCGATGGTCCACGGCAAGACCATGGGCGTCTACCCGGCGGCCAAGGCCCTTCTGGCCGCAGTCTACGAAGGCGCTCTGGTCCCCTTCGACACCGCCTTGAAGATCGAGGCGCGGCATTTCACCAGCGTTCTGATGAACCCCTCCTCCGCCGCGATGATCCGCAGCCTTTTCATCAACAAAGAGGCGCTGGACAAGGGCGCGAACCGGCCCAAGGTCGCGGATCAGTCGGTCAGGAAGCTGGGCGTGATCGGTGCTGGCATGATGGGCGCGGGCATCGCCTATGTCAGCGCGCTGGCGGGGATCGAGGTCGTCCTGATCGACGCCACGCAGGAAGCTGCCGACCGGGGCCGCGCCCATTCCGAAGCCATTCTTGACAAGGGCATGAAGCGCGGCAAGGTCACGGCGGACAAGAAGGCCGAAGTGCTGGCGCGCATCACCGCGACCACCGATTACACCGCCCTGAAAGGCGCGGACCTGATCGTCGAAGCCGTGTTCGAGGACCCGAAGATCAAGGCCGACGTCACCGCAAAGGTCGAGGCGGTGACCGACTGCGTCTATGCGACGAATACCTCCACCCTGCCGATCACCGGCCTCGCGGCGGCCTCGAAACGCCCCGAAAGCTTTATCGGCATCCACTTCTTCAGCCCGGTGGACAAGATGAACCTGGTCGAGATCATCCGTGGCAAGAAGACCGGCGATGTCGCCGTGGCCAAGGCGCTGGATTTCGTCCGCCAGATCCGCAAGACCCCCATCGTCGTCAACGACGCCCGGTTCTTCTACGCCAACCGCTGCATCATCCCCTACATCAACGAAGGCATCCGCATGGTTGCCGAAGGCGTGGAACCAGCGCTGATCGAGAATGCGGCCAAACTGGTGGGCATGCCGCTGGGACCGCTGCAGCTGGTGGACGAGACCTCCATCGACCTTGGAGTGAAGATCGCCAAGGCGACCAAGGCCGCGATGGGCGACGACTACCCGGACGGGGCGGTGGACAAGGTCCTGTTCTGGATGGCCGACCAGGGCCGTCTGGGCCGCAAGTCAAAGTCCGGCTTCTACGCCTATGACGACAAGGGCGACCGTCAGGGCCTGTGGGAGGGGCTGGAGCCGAAATATCCGCTGGACAAGATGCAGCCCTCGCTGTCCGACGTGCAGCACCGCCTGCTGTTCGCCCAGGTGCTGGAGGCGGTCCGCGCGCTGGAAGAGGGCGTCTTGACCGACATCCGCGAAGGCGACGTCGGCGCGATCCTTGGCTGGGGCTTTGCACCCTGGTCCGGCGGACCGTTCTCGTGGCTGGACATCATCGGCGCGGCCCGGGCGGTGGAGATCTGTCGCGGCCTGACAGCGCAGTTCGGCCCCCGCTTCCACGCGCCCGCCTTGCTACGGGAGATGGCAGGAAAGGGCGAGACCTTCTACGGCCGGTTCGCAGGCGAAAAGGCCGCAGCCTGACGCGCAAGCGTAGGGTGGGTGAATCACCCACCTTACGCCGTCGCCAGCAGGTTAACGCGGCGTCACTCCGCCGCGCGTAGAGACGGAAGGAAGACAGCGGAAAGACGGGAAAAAGACGCCGTCAGATCTGTCGTTCAGCCGTCTTTACCCAGCGATCTCAACCCCCTGGATCGAACCGATAGCCGAACCGCGCGATGTCCTCGCCGCACAGGTTTTCCACCATTTCCGCATCCTTTTCGGAATAGTAGACGCGCCAGTCCCCTTGCCGTGCGCCTTCGTTCGCGCGGGGCAGCGGCAAGCGGAGGCCAAGATGCGCCTCGACCGGGGCGATTTCTGCAGCATAACGTTCCAACCGGATGAAAACGCTTGGCTTTTCCGACCCATCCAGCCGCCGGACATAGGCGCCATAGGGTGACATCCGATAGCTCGCCTGGATCTGCGGATGGTTCAAGAACCCGCTGAAGTCCTGCACCTTCGCGATCCCGACGGCAGGATGGGCAAAGCCCTGCACCCGCAGCCAGTGATAGTGGCTGACCACCTGGTCCCAGGGGTTCCGCACCATCGTAACCGTCTGGAAATCCTCGATTTCTTCCGGTGTGACCAGCCCCACCACATCCGCCAGGGTCGAGTGTTTCCACACCCGCCCCGCCGTCTTGACCCCTTTCCAGCGCCCGGCCCGTTTACGCGCCTTTGGCGTGTCGCCGATCAGGATGTCGTCCTTCGCCGCGCGGGCCTCGTAGGCCAGGGCAAACGCCGTCCCGCCGGTCTTGGGGATGTGGACAAAGATGAACCGGCGGGACCGCGAAAGGATCATGGATTGACAAGGTTCGGCAGAGGTCGCCCCTCCAGATGCGCGATCAGGTTGGTGACCGCCATCATCCCCATCGCTTCGCGCACCTCCAGGCAGGCGGTGCCCAGATGCGGCAGCAGGGTCACGTTTTCCATCGCCATCAGCGCGGCGGGAACCTTGGGCTCGAATTCGTAGACATCCAGCCCCGCCCCGGCGATCCGGCCCGACTGCAGCGCGTCGATCAGGGCAGGTTCGTCCACCACATCACCCCGGCTGATGTTCACGAAGATGCCGGTTTTCTTCATCATCTTCAATGCCTTGGCGTCGATCAGATGGTAGGTCGTCTTGCCGCCCGGCACCGCCACCACGACGAAATCCGCCGCCATCGCCTCGGCCATGTCCACCTGGCGGGCAGGCAGGCCGGGGTCTTCGACCTGCGAGCGGTTGTAGAACACCACCTCCATGTCGAACCCATAGTGGCAGCGCTTGGCAATCGCCTTGCCGATACGCCCCAAGCTTATGATTCCAATCCGTTTTCCCGTGACATGCGTGCCCAGCATCTGCACTGGACCCCAGCCCTCCCACCGGCCCGCCCGCAGGATGCGTTCGCCTTCACCCAGACGCCGGGCGGTCATCAGGATCAGCGACAGGGCGATATCGGCGGTGGCGTCCGTCACCGCGCCGGGGGTGTTCGACACGGCGATCCCGGCGGCCTTTGCAGCCTCGGCGTCGATATGGTTGTAGCCCACGCCAAAATTGGCCAGCACCTTGGCGCGGGGCGACGAAACGTCCGCAAAAACATCGACCTGGAAGCGGTCACCCAGCGTTGGCAGAACAGCATCATAGTCGCGCAGCGCGGCCCGCAATTCCTCGGCCGTCAGCACATCGGTCCGGTCGCGCAGGGTCACGTCGAACCGGGCACGGGCCGCCTCCAGCACGCGGTCGGGCAAGCGGCGGGTGATCAGAAGCCTTTGTGTCAAAACAGTTTTCCTCCCAGTGGTACCTCATGCCCCGGCCCGATCAGCACGACCTGGCCTGCGTCATCCGGCACGCCCAGCACCAGCACTTCGGACATCACCGGCCCGATCTGCCGGGGCGGAAAGTTGACCACGGCCAGCACTTGCCGCCCGACCAGACCTTCCGGCGTATAATGCGCCGTCAACTGCGCCGAGGAGCGTTTTTCGCCAATCCCCGGCCCGAAATCGACCCAAAGCTTGATCGCCGGTTTCCGCGCCTCGGGGAAGGGTTCGGCCCGGATGATCCGCCCGACGCGGATATCCACGGCGTCGAACTCGGCATAGGTGATCGTCATTTGCCCAACTCCCGACCACGGTCGGCAGCGGCCTTCACCGCGCGCTTCAATAGCGGGGGGAACCCGGCCTTGGGGTCCATCAGCACCCCCAGCGCCGCAGCGGTGGTGCCGCCAGGAGAGGTCACGTTGACCCGCAATTGTGCAGCGGTTTCAGGGCTTTGCCAGGCCAGCTCTCCCGCGCCGCAGACTGTTGCGCGCGCCAGTTGCATCGCCACATCGGCAGGCAGACCTTCGGCCTCACCGGCTGCCGCCATCGTCTCGATCAGGTGGAAAACATAGGCCGGACCCGACCCGGAGACGGCGGTCACCGCGTCAATCTGATCTTCACCGGACAATTCTACCACCTGCCCGACAGCGGCCATCAGGTCACGCGACAGGGCGAAATCGGCGTCAGACACATGGGCATTCCGGCAGATCGCGGTGATCCCCCGCCCGACCATCGCCGGGGTGTTCGGCATTGTGCGGACGATCGGCGTGTGGTTTCCCAGCGCCGTCTCGAACGTGGCAATCGTGGTTCCTGCAGCAATCGACACGAACAGCGTCCTGCCGTTGCCCAGCGCCTGCAAGGCAGGCAGGGCGGCCCCCATCATCTGCGGCTTCACCGCCAGCAGCGCTACGGCGGGCGACGGTGGAACCCCTTGATTCAGATGAACTCCGGTCGCGCGAAGCCAATCGGTCGGGTTCGGCTCGATCACCCAGACCGACGCTGCAGGCACCCCGGCGGCCAGCCAGCCGGTCAGCAGCGCCGTCCCCATCTTGCCGCAGCCAAGCAGCACCAGCCCATCCCGGGCCACACGTTTCAAAGTCATGGACACCCCCTTAAACCGGGGGAGAGGTTAGGCCCGCCCGTACGCCTCGGCAATGGCGACTTGCATCGCCTGCGCAGGGGTCTGGTCGCCCCAGGACGCAAGCTGAAACGCCGGATAGAACCGCTCGGACGCCATCACTGCAGCCGAGATCAGCCGGTCGATCTGTTCCGGCCCGGCCATCTGGCCGCCCGACAGCACCAGCCCATAGCGCCAGACCATCAGCTTCTGTTCCGCCCACCAGGTGAAGGCGCCGGTCCAGACCATGTCGTTGCAGCGGTTCAGCACGTCATAAAGGGCGGGCAGCTTTTCGGCCGGCGGGTCCATCTCGAACGTGCAGATCAGGCGCAAGGTCTCGTCATGGTCGCTCCATGCCAGGGTCAGCGAGTAGGTGCGCCACTGGCCTTCGACCGCCATGGCGATCTGGTCGTCGGTCACACGGTCGAATTCCCAGGCGTGGTGTTCGGCCAGGGTCTCGACGATGTCGATCGGGTGCAGATCGTCCATCGTTGCGTAGTCTTCGGAAAGCGACATTGCCCGGCCTCATCATGAAGCTTCAGGCGGGCCACGACCCACTAGAAGCTGGATGTCTGGCAAGGGTCAGCGTGCGCCAGACGTGACCCTTACTAGATATGGTGGGACACGAGCGAAAGCCTGTAAAGCGATTTCTTACGAAATTAGCTGTGGACAAGCGAAATTTCGGTGTGGCCCGCCACCAAAGTTGGCAGGGATTGTCACTAGAGTCTGCAGCAAGCGCATTTCATTGTGGCGGTCGTTTTAAGGGCTATTCACAGGCCTTGTAATGCCCCTTTGAGAAGCGCGGCCAGTCGGTCGCGTGGCCTTGGGCAACCATCTCGCAGGCGGGGTCTCGGCCGTCGGGAAGGTGGCAGATCACGACCGGGCGGTCGTAGCGGTCGACGTCCAGGACATCGCATCGCAGGGGCTGGTTGCCGATGATCTGACGCAGGGCGCGGGTGGCGGCGGGGCCTCCGGGTTCGTTCCGTTCCGGCGCGTCGATGCCTCAGAGCCGGTAGCGCTGGCCGTCCCGTTTCACGGTATCGCCGTCGACGACCAGGACGCCGGTCAGGGTGTCCGAGGTGCCAGTGCCCGGTCCGTGAACCATCCCGCCCCCGGCCAGACCGGCGAACAGATCGCCCCCGCCCAGAAGGCTGCCCAGCCCGCCGCCCTTGAACAACCCGGAAAAGATCGACTTGCCGCCGAAAAGATCGCCGAATGGACCCGACCCGAAGATTGCCGCCTGGGCGATGGCCTGAAGCAGAGA
>JAKQLM010000237.1 GCA_029567145.1 Pseudomonadota bacterium | reverse complement strand
CTGCCGCTGGACCGCCGGGTCGAGGACCCCGTGGAACTGTACGTGGGCGACCGGCTGATCGCCC
Source organism: Pseudomonadota bacterium (assembly GCA_029567145.1). Lineage (GTDB taxonomy): Bacteria > Pseudomonadota > Alphaproteobacteria > Rhodobacterales > Rhodobacteraceae > Tabrizicola. Next base: position 7,416 of record JAKQLM010000237.1, on the reverse strand, counting down.
GGGGCGAGCTGACCTCTCTGGAGGGTGAGAATGGCGGGCAGTTGGCCGTCCGCCTGACCGAGGTTGCCAACCTGCGTGGCGGGCTGTGAAGCCAGCGCTGATCCTGGCCGCCCTGCTGGCGCTGATCGCGCTGACCCTGCCCGCCCAGGCGCAGGACCTGTCGATCAGTCTGGGGGGTGACGGCGAGTCTCTTTCGCTGCGGTCGGTGCAGCTTTTGCTGCTGATCACGCTTCTCAGCATCGTGCCGGGGCTGGCGGTGATGGTGACCTGCTTCCCCTTCATCGTCACCGTTTTGTCGATCCTGCGGCAGGCCATCGGGCTGCAGCAGGCCCCGCCGAACATGCTGATCATCAGCCTGGCGATCTTCCTGACCTGGTACGTGATGGATCCGGTCTTCACCCAGGCCTGGATCACCGGGATCGAACCGATGACCAACGGCACGATGGAGGTCGGCCCGGCGCTGGAGGCGGCGATTGCCCCGTTCCGGACCTTCATGGCGGCCCGCGTCGATGTCGAGACCTTTCAGACCCTGCAGGACCTGCGCGCGACCGCCGCTGTCCCGCCGGCCGAGGCCCCGCTGTCGCTACTGGTGCCGTCGTTCCTGTTGTCCGAGATTCAGCGGGCGTTCGAGATCGGGTTCATGATCTTCCTGCCCTTCCTGATCATCGACCTGGTGGTGGCGGCGATCCTGATGTCGATGGGGATGATGATGGTCCCTCCGGCGGTCGTCTCCTTGCCGTTCAAGCTGGCCTTCTTCGTTGTGGCCGACGGCTGGGCGCTGGTGACGGGGGCGCTTGTCCGCAGCTATTTCTGACGGCTGTCCACCGTGGACAGATTTCCGATGCCAACGAAATCAATGCCTTGTCCCGTGGCGTTAACGAACTGGCAAGATGTTCCGACCTTGCGGCGGGTCACGCGGCAAGGACCGGCGCGGGGGTGATCCACCAGCGCGGAAAGGCGGCGGCAAGGGTGGTGGCGGCCAGGCGGGCGCTGGCGTCGCTGGGGAAAAGCCCGAAATGGGTGCCCCCGGACCCCGACATCCGCGCCAGCAGGCATCCGGGCGTTGCCTGTAGCGCGGACTGCACCGCGTCCAGAACCGGCGCGACGGTCAATGCGGGGGCCACAAGGTCATTGCGCGTCTGGATCGCCAGCCAGTCCGCCAGATCGCTGGCTGACCGCAGGGCGGCAGGCGGCAGGTCCGGGACCGGCGGAAAATCACGCCGGGTCAGGGCGGCAAAGACCTGTGGCGTGGCCACCGGAATCCGCGGATTGGCCAGCACCAGCCACAAAGGCGGCAGCGCAGGCAACGGCGTCAGATCCTCTCCCACCCCGCGCATCCGCACGGGACGCCCGGCCAGACAGACCGGCACGTCAGCGCCCAGGCCCAGCACGGCCCCGGCGTCTGGCAACGGCTGCCCCGACCATCGCGCCAGCGCCCGCAGCGTGGCGGCGGCGTCCGCCGATCCCCCACCGATCCCCGAGGATACCGGCAGTTCCTTCCAAAGGGTCAGAGCGGCGGTTCCAGGTCCCATCGCCCGCGCCGCGCGCAGCACCAGGTTGTCGGCATCGGGCCCCAGCGCCCCGGCTTCCGGTCCGCTGATCCCCAGGGTCAAGGCCGGTCCGTCGGCTACCGAAACCCGGTCACCAACCCCGGCAAAGACCACAAGACTGTCAAGAAGATGATAGCCGTCGGCCCGGCGTCCGGTGACATGCAGGCACAGGTTGATCTTGGCCGGAGCAAGCTCGGTCACCGGCTGCCGCATGGTCAGTCGCTTTCGGCGGCCTTGATCGGCGGCGAGGCCTTGGCTTCCTCGGCCATGACCTCGTCCAGGCCGACCTCCAGCTTGCGCAGGATGCGGGTGGCGTCGGTTTCGGTCGGCTCGAACGACAGGGCACGCCGCCATTGAAAGCGGGCCTCCAGCTTGCGACCGACCATCCAGTACACGTCGCCAAGATGGTCGGTGACGATGGGGTCGACCGGCTCCAGAACCGAGGCCTTTTCCATCGGCCGCAACGCATCTTCGTAGCGACCCAGCCGGAAATAAGCCCAGGCCAGGCTGTCGATGATGTACCCCTGCTCGGGGTCGGCGGCGACGGCTTTTTCAATCATTCCAAGGGCTTCGTCCAGGCTTTCACCCCGATCGACCAGACCGTAGCCCAGATAGTTCAGCACCTGCGGCTGATCCGGGTTCAGGGTCAGCGACTGGCGAAAGTCGGCTTCGGCGGCTGCCCAGTCCTTGGACTGTTCGTGGCTGATGCCGCGATAGAAGAACAGGACCCAGTCTTCCTCCGTGATCTTGGTCTGCAGGTTGATGGCGGCGGTATAGGCAACCTCGGCCTCGTCAAAACGCTCTTCCAGCCGCAGCATGTCGCCCAGCGCAAACTGGACGCTGAACAGATCGGGATGCGCCCGGGCCAGGGCCTGCATCGCCTGGATCGCGGCATCGACCTGACCGTCGGACCGCAAGGCCCCGGCGCGACCGATCTCGGCCGAGACATAGGCGGGATCGTCCGGCGGGAAGGTTGCATAGGTTTCGACGGCAAGCTGGTGCTGGCCCAGGGTTTCCAGCGTGTCCGCGGTCAAAAGCACGACATCGGCGTGATCGGGCCGCAGGTATTCGGCCACCCGCAGATGCAGAAGAGTGTAGACCGGGTCCGCCTCGCCGTTCAGCGCGGCCGCGACCGAAAAGAACACCTCGGCAATGCCGTCGCGCGCGGTGCGGATCGTGTCAAACGGCAGAGGTTCTCCCGCTTGCAGCCGCAGCCGCAGGGCATCGACCACCGGATCGGGTTCAGTTCCGAAGGACCGGTCCAGAAGCGCCAGCGCGTCGGCGTTGCGCTCCAGCTGGCTGAGGATCTGGACATGGGCAAAGACGCCGCGCCGCATGACAAAGATCGGACCGGCGGCGCGACCCGACAGGATTTCATCCGCGCCCTCGAAATCGCCAACCGAGGCCAGGGCCAGCGCCTTGTGGAAATATCCGAACGCTTCCAGGCCCTTGGACTTGGTCAATTCGTCGAATTCGGCCAGGGCTTCGGACATCTTGCCTTCGCCAACCTTGGCCCAGGCGGTGACCAGCGCGTTGACCAGTTCGCCCACGTCGCGACCTGCCGAGGCCGAGGCCAGCAGGGCCGCGTAATCCTCACGCTGGGCTTCATCGGCCAGCAGGGCAAAATCGCCAAGCTGGCTGGGTTCGCCGCCCAGTTTCTTCAGCTGCTTTGCGCCCTCGATGGCCAGGGCCATGTCGCCGATGCCCAGTTCTGCCAGGATCGCGCCTTCCAGAAGCCGGGCATTGGCGGTGTCCGACAGGATCGCCTTGCCATACCAGCCCGCCGCCGCGCGAAAGTCGTTTTCGGATTCTGCAACCCGCGCGGCCAGATAGGCCCCGGCATCCCCGTCCTCGGCGGCCAGGGGCGACCCCAGGGCCACGGCAACGGCGGTTGCGGTCAGGATGCGGGAAAGCGGGTGCGGCATCAGTCTCTCCTCCGGGACACGGGGGGAAGGTAGCCGTCCGACGGGGTCAAGGCAATGCGGGCCAACCCGACCCGGCCAGCCCGCCCGCGTTTCGCCAACACGCTTGCGTGAGACGGCCTACATGTTCGGGTAGTTCGGCCCGCCCCCGCCCTGCGGCGTGGTCCAGACGATGTTCTGCGACGGGTCCTTGATGTCGCAGGTCTTGCAGTGGACGCAGTTCTGGAAGTTGATCCGGAAGGTGGCGTCAGCGCCTTCGCCCAGCACCTCATAAACGCCCGCCGGGCAATAGCGCTGCGCGGGTTCGGCGAATTTCGGCAGGTTGACGGCGATCGGGATCGACGGGTCTTTCAGGACAAGGTGGGCCGGTTGCGCTTCGTCATGGTTGGTGAAGCTGAAGGCGACGTTGGTCAGTCGGTCAAAGGACAGCTTGCCGTCGGGGCGGGGGTAGTCGATGACCTTGTGGTCCTTGGCAAGGCCGGTCGCCGCCGCGTCGGATTTCTTGTGGCGCAGCGTGCCAAAGACGGTCAGGCCCACGGTGTTCAGCCACATGTCCACGCCACCGCCCATCAGGCTGGCAACCAGGCCATAGCGCGACCACAGGGGTTTGACATTACGGACCTTTTTCAGATCCTTGCCGATGGCGCCGGTGCGGACGTCGGATTCATAGCCGGTCAGTTCGTCGCCCTGACGCCCCGTGATGATCGCCGCGTGGGCCGCCTCGGCCGCAGCCTTGCCGGACAGCATGGCGTTGTGGTTGCCCTTGATCCGGGGGACGTTCACCAGCCCGGCGGAGCATCCCAGCAGCGCGACGCCAGGGGCTACCATCTTGGGGATCGACTGCCAGCCGCCCTCACTGATCGCGCGGGCGCCGTAGGCCACGCGTTTGCCGCCTTTCAGCAGGTCCGCGACCATCGGGTGATGCTTGAAGCGCTGGAATTCCATGTAGGGATAAAGGTGGGGGTTTTCATAGTTCAGGTGGACCACGAAGCCGACATAGACCTGATTGTTTTCAAGATGATAGATGAAGCTGCCGCCCCCGGCGTTCTTGCCCAGGGGCCAGCCCATCGTGTGAGTGACCGTGCCTTCGCGGTGCTTGGTGGGGTCAATCTCCCAGATTTCCTTCATGCCAAGGCCGAACTTCTGCGGACAATGGCCTTTGGACAGGTCGTACTTGGCGATCACCTGTTTCGCCAGGCTGCCGCGCACGCCTTCGGACAGGAAGACATACTTGCCCCGCAGCTCCATCCCCGGCTCATAGGACGGGCCGGGTTCGCGGGTTTCGGGGTCGCGGCCGAATTCGCCTGCGACGACGCCGACGACCGTGTCACCCTCGAACACCAGCTCGGAACAGGCCATGCCGGGGAAAATCTCGACCCCCAGCCCTTCGGCCACGCCCGCCATCCAGCGGCAGACGTTGGCCATGCTGACGATATAGTTGCCGTGGTTCGACATCAGCGGAGGCATCGGCCAGTTCGGGATACGGATCTGCCCGGCCTCGCCCAGCATGTAGAAGTTGTCCTCGCGGACCGGCACCTTGATCGGCGCATCCATCGACCGCCAGTCGGGCAGCAGGGCGTCCAGCCCGGACGGGTCCAGCACCGCGCCCGACAGGATATGCGCCCCGACCTCGGAGCCCTTTTCCAGCACGACGACCGACCGCTCCGGGTCCAGCTGTTTCAGCCGGATCGCCGCCGACAGACCCGCCGGGCCCGCCCCCACGATCACGACATCATAGTCCATCTTCTCGCGCTGGATCGCAGTCATCGCTTGTCCTTCCCAAAGGCACTGGCCCGAAGACGCCCGTCGACGCCCTGAAATGCTGGCTTTTTGCGGCTTCCTGTTGCCGCATGCCGCACCCGAGGTCAACCATGACGCAACATCAAACCACTAGCTTTGCGCTTTGGGCAACTTTCTGTCCCCAAGGCGACCCTGCTCCGCCTGCCAACGGCATGCCCCCTTGCAATTCAGCCCCTCATCGGGTGAGGTGAGGAAAGACACGTCCGAAGTCATGGACCGAACCCCGGTCCGTGGCTTCTTCTTTTGACTGGAAGGCCGATGGAAAAGATCCCGATGACCCGGCGCGGCTATGACGCGATGGACGCCGAGCTGAAACAGCTCAAGACCGTGGACCGCCCGGCGATCATCCGTGACATCGCCGAAGCGCGCGAACATGGCGACCTGTCGGAAAACGCCGAATACCATGCGGCCCGCGAAAAGCAGGGCTTCATCGAAGGCCGCATCAAGGAGCTTGAGGGCAGCCTGTCCCTGGCCGAGGTCATTGATCCCACAAAACTGTCCGGTTCCGTCAAGTTCGGTGCCACCGTGACCTTGGTGGACGAAGACAGCGACGAGGAAAAAACCTATCAGATCGTCGGCGAGACCGAGGCTGACATCGAGAACAACCTTCTGAACATGCGCTCGCCGCTGGCCCGTGCCCTGATCGGCAAGGAAGAAGGCGACAGCGTCGACGTCACGACCCCGGGCGGCACCCGGTCCTACGAAATCCTGTCGATCCGCTATATCTGATCAGGGGACTGCCCTGATGAAGCCTGCCAAGGACCAGCCAAGGAAGGACCCGGCCCCCGCGCCGATCCCGCAGCCCGAGCAGGGTCGCGGGCTGGAGGCTGGCGGCGCGGTGCTTAGCCTGCTGTGGATCGGGCTGATCCTGAGCTATGTGTTGCTGGCCCCGCCCGGCAACGACGCCCAGACCTTTGGCCTGGTGATGACGTTGCTGATGGTGTTCCTGCCCGTCGCGCTGATCTGGGTCGTGGTCACCACGCTGCGGTCCGTTCGCGCGCTGCGCGCCGAGGCGGCGCGGTTGCAGGCCACGGTCGATGCGATGCGCACCAGCTATGTCCAGATGCAGGGCCAGGCGCAGCCGGCCGGGAAATCCTCGGTCGAGCGGAAGCTTGACGAGATTGCCGCCGCCACCCGTCAGGCCGAAACCGTGCTGGCGACGTTCACCTCGCGCCGGGATGCGGGATTGTCGGTGCCCTCGGCCGACCGCAAGGCGGCGCTGGTCAAGCCCGTGCCGGAACCGGCTGCCGAACAACCGGCGCTGGCGCTTGGGTCCCCCGCCGAAGACTTGCGCGCCCCCCTGACTGTCGCCGACTTCATCCGCGCCGTGCAGTTCCCGGAATCGCCCGAGGACAAGGAAGGCTTCCGCTCGCTTCGCCTGGCGCTGGAGGATCGGACCGTCGCCAAGCTGATCCGGTCGGCGCAGGACGTGCTGACGCTGCTCAGCCAGGACGGCATCTACATGGACGACCTGAAGCCGGAATTGTGCCAGCCCGACCTGTGGCGGCGCTTTGCAGCAGGGGAGCGGGGCCGGTCGATTGCCGCGCTGGGTGGCATCCGGGACCGGACCTCGCTGGCGCTGACGGCCGCCCGGATGAAGTCCGACCCGGTGTTCCGCGACGCGGCGCACCATTTCCTGCGGACCTTTGACAAGACATTCGCGGCGTTCGAACCCAACGCCACGGACGCCGAACTTGCCGACCTGTCCGACACCCGGACCAGCCGCGCCTTCATGCTGTTCGGGCGGGTGACGGGGACCTTTGACTGACCCGGCCTGCAGAACAATCCTGCCGGTTCTGCCCTGTCCACCAGAACAGGTTTCCTATTTCCCCAGTTCAGCACGGCAAGGGATGAAACCTTGTTCCGCTTCGCCTATCTTTGCCGGGAACGCGATTCCAACCTTATGAGGGTCCCATGGCCATCCGCATCAACGACATCGCCCCTGATTTCACCGCCGACAGCACCGCCGGGACGATCCATTTCCACGACTGGCTGGGCGACAGCTATGGCATCATCTTCAGCCACCCGCGCGACTTCACCCCGGTCTGCACCACGGAATTCGCCGCCGTCGCGCAGCTGGCTCCGGAATGGGCCAAGCGCAAGACCAAGGTGATCGGCGTGTCGGTGGACAGCGTCGCCGACCA
>JAKQLM010000232.1 GCA_029567145.1 Pseudomonadota bacterium | reverse complement strand
CGGTTTCCGACAGGCAGGACACCGTGAAGTCACCGATGATCTTGCCGCTGTGCGCCAGCATCGGGGTCAGGGACAGTCGCCCCGGATTCGGGATGTTCCCGGCCATGATCCGGTCCAGCCAGGCGCGGGCGTTCGGCCCGGTCACCCGGTATTTGCCGAAGTTCTGCACCTCGTTGATGCCGACGCCTTCACGGACGGCCAGCACTTCCTGGCGGGTCGCCTCCCAGGCGTTGGAGCGTTTGAAGCTTGGATCTTCATAGCGCGGCTCGCCGGGCAGGGCGTGGTAGTTCACTACCTCCAGCCCGTATTGCGCGCCCCAGACGGCGTTCATCCCGTCGAAAACTTCATACATCGGGGTGGTGCGGAAGGGGCGGGCGGCGGGGCGTTCCTCGTTCGGGTAGCTGACGGAGAACCGCATCTGATAGTTCTCGATCACCTTCGGCACGGTGTAGCCGGGGCTGGTCCAGGTGCCAAAGCGGCTGACGTCAAACCCGCGCGGGTCGCGCTCGACCTCGCCTTGAATCATCCATTGAGCCAAGGCGAGGCCCATGCCGCCGCCCTGGGAGAAGCCCGCCATCACCGCGCAGGCCGACCAGTAGTTGCGCAGGCCCTGCACCGGGCCGATCAGGGGGTTGCCGTCGGGGGCAAAGGTGAACGGCCCGTGGATCACCCGCTTGACACCCGTGCGTTCCAGAACCGGAAAACGGCGATAGGCGAAGTTGACGCTGTCTTCGATCTTGTCGAACTGTTCGTTCAGCAGCTCATGCCCGAAGGTCCACGGCGTGCCATCCACGGCCCAGGGTTCGCAGGGCTTTTCATAGAACCCGATGCAAAGCCCCCGGCCTTCCTGACGCAGATAGGACTCCCCACCCGGGTCCATCACATGCGGAAATTCGCGGCCCGATTTCAGGATATCCATGATTTCGGGGATGTCGTCGGTGACAAGATACTGGTGCGCCATCGGCAGAAGGGGCAGGTAAACCCCCGCCATCGCCCCGATCTCGCGCGCCCAAAGGCCGCCTGCGTTCACCAGATGCTCGCAGGTGACGGTGCCCTTTTCGGTGACAACCTCCCAGCCGTCCTTGGTCGGGTTCGTCTCCAGCACACGGTTGTGCAGCACGATTTCGGCCCCACCCATCCGCGCAGCCTTGGCATAGGCGTGGGTCGTGCCGGAGGGGTCAAGGTGGCCGTCCAAGGGGTCATAAAGCGCGCCGATGATGCCTTCCAGGTTGACCATCCCATCGGTCAGCTTCCGGATCTCCTCTGGCCCCAGGATCTCGGTATCCAGGCCCATGTAGCGATGCTTGGCGCGTTCGGCCTTCAGCTGCTCGAACCGCGCCTGATTGTCGGCCAGGGTGATCCCGCCGACATGGTGCAGCCCGCAGGACATGCCGGTGATCGCCTCCAGCTCTTTGTAAAGCCGGATCGTGTAGCCCTGCAGCGCCGCCATGTTGGTGTCGCCGTTGATCGTGTGGAAGCCGCCCGCCGCGTGCCAGGTCGATCCGCTCGTCAGGTCCGAGCGTTCGATCAGCATGACATCCGACCAGCCAAGCTTGGTCAGGTGATACAGGACCGAGCAGCCGACAACGCCGCCACCGATCACCACCACGCGTGCATGGGTCTTCATTGCAAGTCTCCCCGCCATATCCGGTTTTGATGCACCATGGCGGGCCTCGAACTGCGAGGCATGAGAGTTTGCGACAAATAATGTCGCGACCAGTGTGTGAGTCTGGTCGCGACGGCCTTACTTCTCGGGGATCAGACCCTTCGGGGCAA
>JAKQLM010000193.1 GCA_029567145.1 Pseudomonadota bacterium | reverse complement strand
CCGATGCCTCATCCAGATGGGTCTCGAACGGGCGGAACGGGGCATCGGTCATGGGTGGGGCCGACTTCATCGACCGGACCGTAGCACCTTGACCCCGTCCCCGTCGCGGCCCATCTGTGACCGGACCCCGCAGCGAAAGCCCCACCCATGACCGATGCCCCCTTCCGCCCGTTCGAGACCCATCTGGATGAGGCCGCCGCCCTTGCCACCTTGCGCGCGGCAACCGAAGGCGCCGACGATGGCGAGCTTTTCCTCGAACGCCGCCGCGCCGAAAGCATCGTCCTCGATGACGGCCGCATCCGGCAGGCGACCTATGACGCCAGCCAGGGCTTCGGCCTTCGCGCCGTCCGGGGCGAGGTCGCAGGCTACGCCCATTCGACCGAGATCACCGAAACCGCGCTCCGCCGCGCGTCCGAGACCGCCCGCCTTGCGGTCGGCTCCGGTGGCGGAACCCTCGCGGCCCCTCCGCGTGGCACCAACACGCGCCATTATCGCGCTGACGACCCGATGGCCGACGCCGCCTTCCCGGTGAAGATCGAGCTTCTGCGCGAGCTTGATGCCTATGCCCGCGCGCTTGATCCCCGGGTGGTCCAGGTCTCCGCCACCCTCTCCGCCAGCCTGCAGGAAGTCGAGATCCTGCGCCCCGAAGGCACGCGCCTTGCCGACATTCGCCCGATGGCCCGGATCAACGTCTCGGTGATGCTGGAAGAGCACGGTCGCCGCGAGCAGGGCGGCATGGGCCAGGGTGGCCGCCACGGTCTGGCGCAACTGATGTCGCCCGAAACCTGGAAGCCGATGATCGCCGAAGCCCTGCGCATCGCCCAGGTCAACCTCGGTGCGGTCGATGCCCCGGCAGGCGTGATGGACGTTGTCCTCGGCCCCGGCTGGCCCGGCATCCTGCTCCATGAGGCCATCGGCCACGGTCTGGAGGGCGACTTCAACCGCAAGGAAACCTCGGCCTTTGCGGGGCTGATGGGGAAACAGATTGCGTCCAAAGGCGTGACTGTCCTTGATG